>JAFZRR010000025.1 GCA_017619815.1 Bacilli bacterium
GCCTGACTATGAAAATGATAAAGATGTCCTTCAAAAATTCGGCCGTAATATTAACGAAGAAGTTAAGAAAGGAAAAATCGATCCTGTTATCGGCAGAGATGAAGAAATCAGAAAGATCATTGAAATATTAGCCAGAAAAACAAAAAACAACGTCATCTTATTAGGTGAACCTGGTGTTGGTAAGACCGCCATCTTAGAAGGTCTTGCGGAACGTATCGTGAAGGATGATGTGCCTACAATCTTAAAGGATAAAACTATCTATGAATTAGATATGGGTGCATTAGTCGCCGGTGCGAAATACCGTGGTGAATTCGAGGAGAGACTCAAAGCAGTCCTTAATAAAATTAAGGAAAGCGAAGGCAAAATCATTCTCTTTATCGATGAGATTCATTTAATCGTGGGTGCTGGTAGAACCGATGGTGCTCTTGATGCTTCTAACATGCTTAAGCCTATGTTAGCGAGAGGCGAAATCGATTGTATCGGTGCGACTACTTTAAAAGAATATCGCGAATACATTGAGAAAGACCGCGCCTTAGAAAGAAGATTCCAACCTGTTCTTATTAACGAACCAAGCGTGGAAGATACAATTACCATCCTTAGAGGTTTAAAGAATAGATTTGAATCATTCCATGGTGTGAAGATTACTGATAACGCATTAATCGCCGCATCAATATTATCTAATCGTTATTTAACTTCTAGATTCCTTCCAGATAAAGCAATCGACTTAGTCGATGAAGCTTGTGCCTCCATCAAAGTGGAACTCGCTTCTATGCCTGGAGAACTCGATGAGTTAGAAAGAAAGATTAGACAACTAGAAATCGAAAAAGCAGCGCTTAAGAAAGAAAGCGATGAAGCGAGTAAGAAAAGACTCGCGGATTTAGAAAAAGACCTCGCTTCTCTTTTAGAGAAAGATAAGGAACTTAAAGAAGAATGGACCAAAGAAAAAGATGTCATTCTTAAAACTAAATCCATCAAAGAAAAACTCGAGAAAGCCAGATTTGACTTAGAGGTTGCGCTTAGCCACTCCGAATATGAGAAGGCTGGTGAACTTCAATATAAGACCATTCCTGAACTTGAGAAGAAACTCAAAGATAACGATACTAAAGTATCTGATAAGAAATTATTATCAGAAGTCGTGGATGAAGAACAAATCGCCAAGATCATTTCTCGTATGACCAACATTCCTCTTAGTAAGATTGAAAAAGGTGATCGAGAAAAAGTCTTAGATTTAAAGAAGACTCTATCTAGAAGAGTTATCGGACAAGATGAAGCCTTAACTTTAGTTAGCGATGCGATTCTCCGTCAAAGAGCGGGTATCAAAGATAGCAATCGACCAATTGGTTCATTCTTATTCTTAGGACCTACTGGTGTCGGTAAAACCGAAGTTGCCAGAGCGCTCGCTGAATCCTTGTTTGATTCTGAAAGTCATATCATTCGTATCGATATGTCTGAATATATGGAAAAATACAGCACCTCCAGACTCATTGGTGCCCCTCCAGGATATGTCGGATACGAAGAAGGCGGACAGCTCACTGAAAAAGTGAGAAGAAATCCATATTCCATTGTCTTATTCGATGAAATCGAAAAAGCCCATCCAGAAGTATTTAACTTATTACTTCAAATGCTCGATGATGGAAGACTTACTGATAGTCAAGGAAGAGTCGTGGACTTCAAGAACACAATCATCATTATGACTAGTAACTTGGGTAGTGAATATTTGCTCAATAACGAAAGAGATAAAGTCGAAGCGTTATTACATCAAACATTCAAACCAGAGTTCTTAAACCGTATTGATGAAATCGTCTACTTCTCACCATTAAGTAAAGAGACACAATCAAAGATTGTTGATAAGATGCTATCTAATCTCAATAACAGACTAAAAGAATCTTATTATTCATTCGAATTCTCTGATGCGTTGAAGAGTTGGATCCTTGAAAGTGCCTATTCACCAATTTATGGTGCGAGACCAATTAAGAGATTCATCCAAAATAAAGTTGAGACCATTATTGCAAACAACATCATTTCGCAAAATGTCGACACTAACCACAAATACTTAGTGGATTATGATGGTAAAGAAGTCGTCATTAAACAACAATAATTTGGAAAGCCACCTTCGGGTGGTTTTCTTTTATAATATAAATAAGGAATTTAATCTATGGATGCTGATAAACTAGTAGCTTTAAAAGCAAACGTTAAGAGAATGGAATATATCTCTTTAGCGGATATTAAAATGTTTTTCTCCGTCTCTGATAGTGAAGCACAAGAATTATTAGATAAGATTATTCAATGTGGCTTAGCGCAACCATATGCGATGGACGGAGTCCACTTTAAAGTAAATCGTTAATTATTTTATTGATAAATAAATAAGTTTTATCTATATTATTTTCGTTATGGAAAACGAAGAACTAAAAACAGTGGAAAACACTGAACAAAATAAAGAAGAAAAGAAAGATAACAAATTCGTCTCTTTCTTAAAATACGCAAAAGGAATATTGATGAAGACCACAAATGGTATGGCCATCGGTCTTTTTGGTACTTTAATCATTGGCACCGTTATCGCCTTATTTGCGAAAATCCCTGGACTCGGTCATATCGCTGACTGGGCCAAAATCATCCAAGGTTTAATGGGTGCGGGCATCGGCTTAGGTGTCGGTCTTGCCCTTAAAAGAGATGGTATAACCATTGTTACCTTAATGGCGGCTGGTTTTGTCGGAAACTACGCTTGGGAATGGTTACAATTTAAAGAAATCTTCGCTAACGGAGTCTCACAAGGATTCGGTGGTGAAGTTGGACTTCAATATCACGTCTCACAAATCGGAGATCCATTATCCTGCTATGTCTCTGTTATGTTAGCAGCGATTGTTCTCAAGTTTGTTATGAGAAAGAAAACACCTGTAGACTTAATCTTAATTCCACTCGTGGGATTAAGTGTTGCTATCTCCTATTCCTTCTTATTAGCGGAATGGGTTCACTATGTGACTATCGCCATTCAATTTATTATTAAAGCAAGCTTTAGTATTCATCCATCATTATCTATCTTCATGTGCATTATCGTATCCGCACTTATGGGTATGGCACTTACAGCACCTATCTCCTCTGTGGCCATCTGTGTCGCTATCAATATTGGTGGTGTCCCAATGGCAGCGGCTGCAGCATTAATCGGTTGTTGCACACAAATGGTGGGTTTTGCGGTTCATACTGCAAGAGACAATAAATGGGGCAGCATTGTTGCCGTTGGTATTGGCACATCGATGCTTCAATTTAAAAACATTCTTAAGAAACCATTAATTTGGGTTCCAACCATTGCGGTTTCCGCAGTTCTTGGTCCAATAGCTATGCTATTCCCATATGATAAATTAGCGAGTAGCACTGGATTATCTGTTGGTGCAGGTATGGGCACATGTGGTTTAGTAGGACCACTTAACTTCTTTGACGCCTTTAACTATAACTGGTTAGTGGTGGTTATCGTCCTAGGAGTCATAATTGTTTCTGGTTTACTAGTGTTTCTCATCGACTTATTATTTAGAAAACTCGGATGGCTTAAAAAAGGCGATTTTTCGCTTTCCAATAATTTGTGATAAATTAAAATTTGTTATAATATAACTAGAAGAACGGAGCCTCTCGAACAACTTAACGGTTATGGGTTAGTCAGAGACTTCTTTTTTTCTTAGTCGTGGTTTTTCACTTTATTGCGGAAAAACAATAATTCGTATATTATTTAGCTAGAGAGATATACCCTCTCACTATTAACCGAGGTCTAGCTAACGAGGGTCAATAGTAACGCGGCGATTATCACTAGGATGATCGTCTTTTTTATTAAGCGCATTGTCTCATCACCTCCACACGAGTGTGAACGCGACGAGAGGAGTATATCCCACCGATTTCTCGGCATTACTAATTTCTCATAAAAGTACGATATAATCAAAGATTATTTCTGACCATTTTAACTATCCCATATCTATATTTAGTTATTACAAAGTATTAAATAAATAGAGATATTCAAATATAGATATTGGGATACTTTTTTATTCACTTAAATGAATAAGTGTATTAAGATTATTTTGTATGCGAAAGAAACTTGTCATATTTGACATGGACGGCACGATTTATTTAGGCAAAAACCTTTTTGATGGTGCTTTAGAATGTTTTAAATATCTTAAAGATAAGAACATTGATTATGTGTTCTTTACCAATAACTCATCCCATGACTTAGAGTTCTACCATCAAAAGATGACTAACTTTGGTATTCAATGTGATTTGAAGAAGAATTTCTATTCCTCTACAGAAGTGACAATTGATCACTTATTAAATCTTGGTGTCAAAGATATCTATGTTATTGGAAATAAGTGCCTAAAAGACAAGTTAGAGAAACATTTCCATTTAATTAAGGAATTTATACCTAATCAAAAGATTGATGCGGTTATCGCTGGCTTTTCCACTGAATTAACATATAAGGAATTACAAGATGGTTGCTTATACTTACAAACCAACGATTGTTTATTCATCGCCACAAATGGTGATTGGCGTTGCCCAATCGAAGATGGATTATATATTCCAGACTGTGGTGGTATGTGCGAATGGATTTATCGTTGCACAGGTAAGAAAGCCACAGTGATGGGCAAACCAAACGAAGAAATCATTTACTATCTCGCAAAACAATTTAACGTTTCGCTCGATGAAGTGTTAGTTGTGGGAGATAGATTATATACAGATATCCAAGTCGCAATTAATGCGAAAGTGGATTCTTTAGCGGTTTTATCAGGAGAATCTTCTTTAGAAGATATTAATAACTATCCTGAAAAACCAACTTACATATTAGATTCGATTAAACAACTTCCAGAATTATTAGAAAAATAGGAGGAAAATAATATGGAAAGTAGCGCAAGTGTCGCAAAACCATTGAAGCTCAACTATAAGCGCACAATGCTTATCGGCTTTGCTTTCTTTGGTATTTTACTTTTGTGGCAAGTTTATGACTCATGGTGCCCAACACTTCTCACCCAATTATTCACAAAGAATTTTGGTATCAGTGATGAAAAGCAAGTCCAATACCTTGTTGGTGTCATGATGGCTATTGATAACTTAGCCGCATTAATCTTATTACCAATCTTCGGTAGATTGTCTGATAAGACAAGAACCCCAATCGGTAAGAGAATGCCTTACATCTTAGCGGGTACCGCAGTGTGTGCGATTGCCTTCCCATTCATTCCTTTGTTCTATCACTGGAATAATGTTGCAGGTGTCATCTCTATGATGTTAATCACTGTCATCTTTGCAATGATGTATCGTAACCCTGCTGTTGCCTTGATGCCTGATGTCACACCAAAACCATTACGTAGTAAAGCTAATGGTATTATCAATATTATGGGATACATCGGTGGTGCATTCGCTACCGTCTTAGGTATCTTCTTTGTTTTATCTGATTATTTAGGAACCGCTGTGGATAAAAACGGCGATCCAAAACCATTCACCTGGGCCCATGGTAATATCTGGGCTATTGAAGCTCCATTCTTAATTGGTGCTGCCTTAATGGTCATCTCTGCTGTTGTCTTATTCTTAACAGTGAGAGAAAACGAACTCGAAGCCAAATTAAAAGAAGAAATGGAACGTGGTGAAGAAGAAGCTGAAGTCGCTGATAAAGTGACAGAAGACGCTCCTCTTAGCAAAGCTAATAGAAATATGCTCCTCTTAATCTTAGGTGCAGAATTCTTTTGGTTTATGGCTGATAACGGTATCGGCACATTCATGGTTAACTATACCGTTTACTTATTAAAGACAAGTACCGCATCCGCGATGGTCAACACAATCGTCGGTGGTGTTGGTAGTGTTCTCGGTTTCGCTTTAGGCGGAATGATTGCGAGTAAGATTGGTCGTAAATGGACCTTATTTGGTGGCTTAGGATTATCCTTATTAGCTTATATCGCTTGGATTGTCTTAACATTCACCGTTGGTGCGGAAGTCGGCAAATTCCCAATCTGGTTATATGTCGTTTGGTTCGTTAAGGGATTTGGTATGTCCTTAGTCCACGTTAACTCCTTCCCAATGGTTGTTGAATTATGTCCAAATAGTAAGATTGGTCGTTATACCGGTTATTACTATGCTTCCAGCATGGCCGCTCAAACAATTACCCCAATCGCTTTAGGTTCATTGTTATTAGTTCCTAATATGACATGGCAATACTTGCCAGTTTATGGGGCCATTTGCTTATTCATTTCTGGTGTCATCTTCTTCTTTGTGAAGAATGTGAAGAATAATAAAACAACATTCAAAAAAGGTTTAGAGGCTTTAGATACTGATGAATAAGAAGAAAGTTTTGTCAAAACTTAATCCTTTATTTCTTCAAGGCATTGCTCATCGTGGTCTCCACAATGACAAATATACCGAAAATGGTATGAATGCTTTTGGTAACGCCATTAGACATAACGTCGCTATTGAGTTTGATATCCATTTAACAAAGGATAATGAACTCGTTGTCTGTCACGATGAAGATTTAAAAAGAACCACCGGTAAAAGCGGTATTATTGAAGATCTCACATTAGAAGAGATTAAAAACAATTACCGCCTCCTTGATGGTGGTGAAGTACCAACGTTTTTAGAAGTCTTGGACTTAGTTCACGAACAAGTACCACTGGTTATTGAACTAAAGGTCTTCCGCAAGAACTATAAGCCGTTAGCGAAGAAAGTCATCGAAGTATTAAACGAGAAAGTCGTGGATAAAAAGAATTACATGCTTATCTCGTTTGATCCTCGTAGCTTATGGCCATTAAAGAAACTTGGTATCATTAGAAGCCTATTAGCGACAGGTGGAGAGTACTTCTATGTTTATAGATACTTTAGGCACTCAGTCGAAAGCGTAGACTTAGATCAGACTTTATTCGATAAAAAGCAAATTCAAAGATATCATAAAAGATATCTTGTCAATGCTTGGACTATTGAAAATGAAGATCAACTGAAAGCTATTCTTCCATATGTAGATACAGTCACATTCCAACATATGGATGAGAATGTTGTTAGAGAACTCTTAAAACGCTAAAAATGTGCCAATCGGCACATATAAAGCCATCCTATTATTGATAAAATATAATCAATAAACTAAAAGGATGGTTTTTATAATGAAAAAAGTTTTACCTTGCTTAGCAGTAGCA
>JAFZRR010000026.1 GCA_017619815.1 Bacilli bacterium
ATGAAAAAGACAATTATTGCTCTTTTAATCTTCGGTTTGATCGCCGTTGTTTGCTGGGCAGTATTCTTTGTGGTCTTTGGTGTTACAAGCAAACTTTTAGGACCACACCTTCAACAAGCGCTTGCTATGTTTACCCCATGGAAATTAAGCGATGCCTATTATTTAAGAAACAGCATTTTCGTAATGGTAATTCTAGCCGCTTTATTAGTATTACTTATTGTATTACTCGTTTTAAGTATTAAGAAAAAACGTGCAATTATGGTTCTACCATACTGCTTATTAGTAGTCGCATCCTTTGGCCTTATTGAATTTATCGCTAGCTTAGCTTATTTCTCATTAGCCAATGGTTCTGAACCAACTGGTTATTTATATTTCATTCTTGGCCGTGAAGGCTTTGAAAAACCAGCTCCATCAAGCACAATTATGGTAGCTGCAATTATTGCTTGTGCGGTTATCGGCACAATCATCGCTTTAGTGGCCTATGTTTATGCATTAGTGCACACAGTTAAATATGGAAAAGACACCATTAAAGCACTTGAAGAAGAAGAGGTGTTAGCTAAAGCTAAGGAACTCTTCAATGAAGATGAACTCTTAGAAAAGATCAGACAAATCGTTAGAGAAGAAATCCAAGCTGCACAACAAGATCAAAACTTCTCTTCTCCATTAATCGTTCAATACTTCAATGGTACAGGCCCAGTTCAAGAAATCGTCGAAGGCGAAGAAGAAAAAGAACCAGAACCAGAACCACAACCTGAACCAGAACCAGAACCAGTCGTGGAAGAAGAACCAGTCGCTTCTCCAGAACCAGAACCAGTTCCTGAAACTGAAGAAGACGAAAAAGCCAAAATCATTCGTATTCCATTCCAAGAAAGAATTACTTCCGCGGATAAGGAAATGAAAGATAACTATAACGAATTAAAGAATGAACTTCTTTCTTACGGTGTCAAATCACGTGTTAGCAATTCTGGTGACACATTCCGTTTACATCGTAAAACATATGTGAAATTAACAATCGCTGGCAAGAGCTTAAAATTATACTTCGCTCTTAAACCAGAAGATTACAAAGATTCCACAATCCCAGTGGCCGATGCTTCTGACAAGAACGCATACGTTGATATCCCATTAGTATTCAAAGTTAAATCCGGTTTATCTATGAGAAGAGCGAAACAATTAATCGCTGACGTCATGGCACCAGATGGCGTTGAACAAGGTGAAGTTGGCAAACACAACTGGGTTAGAGAAATTGCCGCCGAGCTTAGAGAAGCTAAAAAAGCTGAAAAAGCAGACGACAAAGACTAATCTATAAAAAATATTTTAAGGAAGAGATATGCATTGCATATCTTTTTCTTATCTTTGCGTATGCGTCATTTTACATATATGCGAATATTTGATAATATCATTGCTACGAGCTTAGCTCTTAGAAGGAAGTGATAGACTAATGGATGATCCTTATTCGTGGGTGTATTGGCTAATTATCGCACTCTGTGTGGTAATCAGTTTCTTTTCATCGACTTGTGAGACCGCCGTTGGTTTAGTAAATCGCTTTAAATTCCAAGTTAAGGCAGATGACGGTAGTAAAACCGCGAAAATAATCTTAAGAATATGTGACCATTATGACCGTACAATCAGTACTGTTTTAATCACGCACAACTTAGCGTCAGTCGTGATGTCCACTGTGGCGACAATCATGTTTTACGCATGGATGAAGAATTATACAAATGTGGAACCATACGTTCCTATTATTTCTTCTATCGCTGTGACATTTGTCATTTATATCATTGGTGATATTTTACCCAAGACTATTGCTAAAAAGATTCCAGATACAATTACTGCAGTATTTGCCTGGCCTCTTTACATCATTTTAATTTTATTAACACCGATTTCTATTCTTTTTGAGCTATTCGCTAAAGCGATTGATAAAATCTTTAAAACAAGCCAAGAAGAAGAATTCACCGAAGAAGACTTCGAAGAAGCTATTGAACAAACTACTGACGAAGGTGTCTTAGAAGAAGAACAAGGTGATATCATCCAATCCGCTTTAGAGTTTGAAGATACAAACGTTAAAGAAGTCTTAACTCCTAAAGATAGAATGTTTGCTTTAGATATTCGTGGCTTAACTCACGAAAAACTTCAAAACATCTTATTAACCACAAATTATTCACGTATTCCAATATTTGAAGGTAACTTCGATAACTTTATTGGTGTTTTAAATATCAAAACATACGTTAGACAATACATGGAGAATCCAAAAGTTCCTGTGAGACGTATGCTTACCAAACCATACTTTGTATCTTCTAAGATTCACTTAGATGATTTGTTTAATGGTTTCAAAAGACACCATAGCCATTTAGCTATCGTCAGAAATAAAGATAAGAAAGTTATCGGTATGGTCACTATGGAAGACGTTCTTGAAGAACTAGTGGAAGATATCAGTGAACCTAATATCCAGAAAGTGAGAAAAGCATAGTATGTATTACTGGTGGTATTGGGTTGTTATTGGTATTTGTGGTCTCTTTAGCGCATTCTTCTCCGCTAGTGATTTAGTCTACTCTTTAGTTGATCAAAGCAAACTTAAAAGAGACATCGAAAAAGGCGGTAAAGGAAGTAAGAAAGCAAAGCTTGCCCTTTATTTAGCGGAAAAATATGAGTTTTCTATTGCGACAATATTATTCGGTAATAACGTCGTTAACATTTTAGCGTCATCTTTAGTGGCCGCTATTGCGGTGTATTTAGATACAAAGAATGGCACAAACTACGCAACTACTGTCGCGACAATAGTCATGACTGTAACCATTATTATCTTCTGCGAATTCTTACCAAAAGCGTTCGCGAAGAGATTTAACTATAAGTTTGCTTTAGATTTTGCTTATATTATTCGTTTCTTTGAAATCTTATTCATTGTCTTTGTTTGGCCAATCTCTAAGTTATTTGAACTTATTGGCAATCTCTTTAGAAAGAAATCTAAAGAAGAAGAACATATTGACGAAGACGTTTTAAATGAAATGGTGGACGAGATTGAAGAATCTGGTGATGTTGAAGAAGTCGGTGCGGAAATCGTCCGTAACGCGATTGACTTAAACGATATCCAAGCATACGAAATCATGACACCTCGTGTCGATGTCTTTGCTATCGATATCGAAGACGATATTAATGAAATCATTAAAGAAGGCGAAATCTTCCTTCATAGCAGAGTCCCAATTTACGAAGACACAATTGATAACATTATCGGTATTCTTCCTATCAAATCAGTCGCTAGAGCGATCTTTAGACACGAAGAGATTAATGTTAGGGCGTTAATGTATAAACCTCTTATAATTCCGAGAAATCACCAATTATTAGATTTATTACAAGAATTTAAAACCTCTCATATCCATATCGCGGTTATTATCGATGAATACGGTGGTACCGAAGGTATTATTACCATGGAAGATATCTTAGAAGAAATCGTCGGTGATATCTTTGATGAAACTGATGAAGTGGAAGAAGAATACTATATCAATAAAGATGGCTCCATCGTTGTTAATGGGGCAATGAATATTGACGACTTCTTTGAACTCATCGGCTTTGAAGATGAAGACTTTGAAACAGACTACGCTACTGCGGGTGGATTCTGTCAGGAAATCTTAGACCGTTTCGCGGAGAAAGATGATGAATTTGACTTTAGTCATTATCATTTCCGTATCTTAGAAATTGATGGCTACACCGTGGAAAAATTCCTTGTCACTAATGTACAAAGTGAAGAAGAGGAATAATGTGATAATATATTGTTATGTTATATAAAGACGTTAAATTAGAAAAAAGAAGTGAAAACGAACCAAAGTTCAATAAAAATAACAAGACCGATAGGAAGATCTTGTTAACTATTATCATATTGGTTTCTGTTCTTTTAGTGTTACTCGCAGGATTTATAACCTTATATCTATTATTCTTAAAATAAAAAAATTGGCTTCGGCCAATTATTTTTTTGCTAAATCTCTAGACGCTAAGATCTGGAGATATTTTTTATAAATATAATCAGTGACTTCTTCGATGTTGAAATTTTCACTGTCAGCATGATAATCGACATCCGCAACATTCTCTGGTTTAAACGCTGAACGGTCATGTTCAATACGTTTTTTAGCATCTTCTGGTTTATCACCTCTAAGAAGCATTCTGGCGTATCTAGTTTCTTCCTTGCTATCTAAGAAGAAAGTAACAATATTTGGATCGTTTAAGGCAATATAAGCTTTTAAACCTTTTGGATCAATAACGACACATTTATTAGGAGCGATTTGGTCTTTTGTGGAACCATAATAATTACCATTATATAAAGTATGTTCTACGAAACGACCTTCTTTAATCATTTCTTCGAAGCGTTCTTTAGAGACAAAAAAGTAGTCTCTACCATCTTGCTCACCAACACGGATATTTCTGGTTGTGGTGGTGATCACTTTGGTAATTCCGTATCTCTTCGCTAATTCCTTTGCGACTTCGGTTTTTCCACTTGCACTTGCGCCTGCTAAAACAATCATGCCCCTATTATAAGTTTTTTGAGATTTTAGTAAAGTACTAACAATCTCTTTTCGTTATATTTTTAAGGAATTAGACAAAATATCGAAAAATTTTAATCATAGATTAAGAAAAATAATTAAAAAATAATGTAAAAAAATCTGTAAATACCCCCTAACGAAGTCTAGTAGGAGGATAGTTTATGGACTGCAACAACTATAACGAACTCAAAACCACAGTGGAGGGGATTGCGAATCAATACTTTGCTTCTTTAAAAATACTGAGCGAATCAACGAAGGGGAAAAAGAAAGAAGCCTTATTCGTCAATCGGGTGAAAACGGCCTATGCACAGCTCGATGGTCTTGAACAAAGAATTATCAATAATGAGTTCTTCTATCAGGATTATCCAAATTGGTGGAAACACAAATACTGCAAGAGTACTTTCTATCGCATTAAAAAGAAAAGCATGGTGAATTTTCTGGAGGCTTTTGAACATGCTCAATAAAAGATTTCTCTTACTGATACCGTTTCTCGCTATTTCTTTTTTGGGGTGTCAAAAGAATAACGATAAAGCCATAGCGCCGTTTTCCACATCCTTTTCACCAATTGGTCCGTTTGAAGTTGGGGATAATGATTATGATTTGACTGGTACCGCAAAGCCGAATAAAGCTTATCTATATATAAAAGAAAAGATGACGGTAAAAACTAAAACCGGAATCATGATAAAAACCCAAGTTACCAATTTGCATGAAGTGACTAAAGGGGTGGCGTATACATTAACCTTCAAACTACCAATAAAATCTAGCTTAACTTACCAAGGATTAAATGTCCTAATTGAGTTTATTGACGGGAGTAACGAAACCGTACATTCTTTCTCTTTTAATCTCATGCCGATTAAGCCGGAAACGATTAACCCGTTGAACTATATTAATGACTATTACGTTCTTGAAGATATAGTCGTGGATCCAGATAATTATTCAAAGAAAAAATACGAGAAAATTCGGTTTGACCAAACTCTCGATTATTTTAACGTGGATAACTATTATCTTTTATCGCTTAAAGACACAAATATTACTTATGAATGTCCTCTTCCTTTTTCATCGTGTATTGCGCATTTACACTTTGTTGATTATATGAGAATATTCCCATATTTAGATAGTGATGAAGAGGTTCCAACATTTGATATTCCACTTAGAACGATAACCACATCTTCAGGTGTACGTTTTGCTTTCCCTACGTCTATGTACGTAAATCCTCAAACATTAGAAATGTCATTAGAGGCAAGACCGGGTTTTGTCAATACATCGAATTTCTATCTACCCAAGAATCGATGTGAGGAATTATTGGATCAGGTATTTGTAGTTGAAGTTAAGGATTTTGGATATGGAAAAACATCATTTTCCTGGAATGTGAGATATACGAATAATAATCGTTTAATTGGTGATTGTTCATCGTCTGATTATTGCGTGATTGGAGAAGTGACAAATGGGTAATATTTTATTCTCAATTACACTTGGTATTCTATCACTACAATTTTTCACATTCACATACCGTATAAACGGCATCAATCGCGTGATGTATAACATTCCAATTTCGATATTTGAAGCCGCGATTCCGCTTGTGCAAACTAGTGAAAATCCGACTATCTATTTTGATAAGCAATATCTTGAGGAACATTTAACCTCATATATGGACAAATCAATTTACAAATATACCGACAACTATTCCTTAAAATTTTACTATTATTCACAAAGTAACTTTTCTCTTTGCAGAACCGGATATTGTGACGCCGTGGAAGTTACATTAAACGCTCAAATTACTTTGTTTGATAGTTATACGAAAGTGGCGAGATTTCACATCCAACAAAACTAATTATGGATAAGGAAAAGTTACTACTAACATTGCAAAATAGCTTTTTACAAGAACTGCTATTAGATTCTGCAATTACGGATATTTCTTATAACGGTCAATCTATCTTTTATCTTCATAACTTTTTAGGAAGACAAAAAGCGGACATTTCCGTGAGCGATAGTGACGCAAAAGACTTTATTCGTCAAATTGCCAATCTATCCGAAAAACAGTTTTCTTTCCAAAATCCAAAACTAGATGTTTCCTCTGGAAAATACCGTATCAACGCAGTCCATCCTTCTATTGGTAGAAAGGATAACGAACGATGTTTAACATTCTCCATTCGTATTGCCAGTGAAAAACCAATTATTAAAAACGATCCTAACTTTCTAAATGCTGAACTAGTAAGTTTATTTAATGTCTTACTTAAATCAAAAGTCTCCATTGTCATTGGCGGTATCACTGGTAGCGGGAAAACCGAATTCCAAAAGTATCTCATTGCATCTTTAGAAAACTATACGCGAATCATTATTATCGATAATGTTTTGGAACTAGATAATTTATCTTTAGATAACGATTTAGATATTAATGTTTGGCAATCTGATGAGAATAACAAAGAAACCACAATCCAAGAACTGGTAAGAAACGCTTTAAGAAGCAATCCGGATTGGCTCATTGTCGCGGAGAGTAGAGGTAAAGAAATGATTGAAGTATTGAACTCCGCGATGACTGGTCACCCTATATTAACCACAATCCACGCTTTTGATATCAATAGCATGCCAACAAGAATCACACGAATGGTAATGATGAATGAGCAGACACAGAACTTTGATGTCTTATTAACTGATATTTATTATTCTTTTCGCTTCTACGTTTATTTAAAACGTGAGATTGATGAAAAAGGACGCGTGAAACGCTTTATCGATGAAGTCGCGGAATTTGATATTAAAGGTAATAAAACAACAATTTATAGGCACAACAGTGGAAAACGTCAGTGCTATCCACTTAGAAAAGAGGTATTAGAAATGCTTCGTTATGATAACGATGAGGTCTTTATTAAAACATTTATAAAGGAGAAAAAATGAGTAGTGTATTAACAATTGGAATCATTATATCCGTGATACTAGGTGTTACTAGTTTTGTTGCGAGTAATAACTATATTATCGGGATTATTGTTTTGGCCTTATCCATACTATATTTCCTGTTCATCGCGAAACCTTTATTAAAGAAATATGACACAAAGATTAAAAGATTTGATGAGTGTTATCACTTTATTAATACCTTTATCGTTTCCTTATCAATTAAAGGCACTGTCGGTGCGGCTTATGAATCGGCGATTGGAGTGATGCCAGAAAGTTTTGTTTCTTCAATCGAAAATATCGAAGCGTTTTCGCAAAAAGATAAATTAGATCACATTAATAAATATTTCCGTTTCCATGTTTTCTCTTTATTTATTGATTTAATCAATATCTACGAAGAACAAGGTGGCAATATCTTAGAGATGTCTCATTACTTACTTGAAGAAATCCGCTTGATCGAAGAATACATTTCTACAAGTAAATCCATCGCTAAAAAGAAGATAACTGAGTTTGCAATTCTGTGGTTATTAACATTAGGAATTATGATTTTCATGAGATTCGCGTTATCGCAGTTTTTTACTACCGTTTCTAAACAAATCTATTATCCAATTGGCATCTTAGCGATTTGTCTTTTCTGCTTGGTATCAATTCATATCGCTATTACCAAAATGAGCAAATTACAAATAAGGGGGTGGAATGATGCTGAAAAGATTTGATGAACTTTTATTATTTATTGCAGCCAATAAAACAAAAGAAATTTTAAAGATTGTCCTGGTGAATGTTTTTATCATCGGCGCTACTGCGGCTTTAACAATCTTTTTAAAGCAGATGATGATTGCCTTTACTGGAATAATCGCCATCGCTATTGCAAATTATTTAATCTTCAACGGCTATTTAGATAAAAAGAAAGCTATCTTGGATGAACGAGAACACGAGTTCATCGCAATGATTAGCTATTTTCAATTCTTTATTACTAACTCTTATAACGTTTATCAGGCTTTTCAATCTTTGATTGCGTATTCTTCTCCTTGGATGGAAGAACAGATTCAAAGTTTGATATTAGAAATCGATAACGATAAAAGCGTTAAACCATTTATTAATTTCGCTAATAAGTTTAAAAACAATGTCGCCGCAAATGTCATGATGAGTATTTACCAAATGGTGGATGAAGGAGGAAACGGTCTACATATGTACCAATTTAATTCCTTGTTTCAACAACTAAGTAAAGCTCAACAAGTAGAACTAATAGACGCTAAAGAAAGAAGTATGGGTAGTATCTCTTCTTTACCGCTTATCGGTGCGGGCTCTATTACCGTTTTATTGACGTTTGGCATCATTTCAGTAATGGGGGATATGATTAATGTCTTATAAAATAAGTTTCATTTTATCAATGATCTTCGTGTGCTTATTTTTCCTATTTTCTGGAGACATGATATCCCTACAGTTTATCTATAGCGATTTGGATGCTAAGTCAGTGACTATTTCTTATCTCATCAGCGACCACGGCGCATTAGATGAGAACTTTATCAATTATGTGGAAGAAAAATACGATGTCTATTTCGCATACATTGATAACTACCATCCTTTATTTGGGGATGAAGTAACGTATGTCATCGCTAAGGAATATAAACCATTAGTGATGTCTAAAGACATTATGACTATATCAATTAAAAGAACAACCGTAATTGGGTATTACAATTAGAAAGGAGTTTCTATGTCTGAAATAAAAGGACAATTACTAGGTATTATCCTAGTCTTATCTATATTCTTAACTGTCAGTGTAGCGCTTACCGCAATATTCACAAATATGACTGATTCTGTTGAAAGCAAAGTCAGCGAAGTCGTGGAGTTTGACGAGAACAGCCAAAACACTGAAACATATAATGGATAAATAAAATAAAGACGATTCCTTGCGGAGTCGTTTTTTCTTAACAAGACAAAAATAAAACATATATAATACAAAATGAGGTTTATATTATGGATGCTATCGAAACAGTAAAAGCCATTCTTTCAGAGAAGGTTGATATTTCTAATTTAAAAGAAGAAGACTCTCTTACTAGTTTAGGCTTAGATTCACTTGACTTAGTGGAAGTGATGCTCGCAATTGAAGATAAATTGAACATCGAATTTACAAGCGAAGAAATCGCTCAACTTTCCACTCTTAAAGATGTTGTGAAACTCATTGAAAGAAAAACAAAATAATTTCTTGTTTTAATAATAGCGTTATGCTAATATCTTAATCGCGCTATAAAGCGCAGCATCATCTCCTTGGCATGGCCACCTAGCTCAGTCGGTAGAGCTATCGGCTGTTAACCGATCGGTCATAGGTTCGAGTCCTATGGTGGCCGCCACAACAAGGCCCATTGGAGAAGCGGCTTAACTCACATGCCTTTCACGCATGCATTCATGGGTTCGAATCCCGTATGGGTCACCAGATGAGATAATTACCAGCAGTCAAATGCTGGTTTTTATTTTCTTTGTTAAAGCCGTGAGTCTCATATTTTTCCTCCTTTGTAGATAAGACTATTGTCTTATGATAAAATTTATGCATGTCCAAAAAGAAGAAACTAACACATGATCAAAAAATAATAGAAGCACTAAAGAAAATTAAAATGCCACTGATAGATAAATTGAGAAATCGAAAAATCTATTACAAAGAAAAATCTAGAAGCAATGAGGAAGGAATAGATCATATTGCTAGAAATTATCATGATTTAGATCCGTCTGATATTGAACTTTTGCCCGAAATTATTAAAAATCCTCTTGCTCATTCTCGAGATAAAAGATATCCAATGACATATTGCTATTATCATCGTCGAAAACATGACAGAAAGAACTTCATAAAGGTAGTAGTAAAAGTTCAAAAGGATTTAAAGACGGCTTATATTTCTTCAATGTTTATTTCTTCGAAAATAAAATAATAAAATATAGCATTTAAAAAGTATTATGAGATAAAATAATCTTGTCAAAGGTGGAAAGTCGGTGTGCGACCACGGCGCATTTCTTCGGAAATGGATTGACTAGCGATTCAGGATTCACCGCCCTGTTTGATGAGATGCATCCCTCGAGGATGTTTTCTTTTTATTTCTTAAGAAATGCAAAAAGTATTATCATTTAATTAATGAAACGCTTTAATAACATATCCATATATAGAATTGTTGCTACGATATGCATTCTACAATTTCATATCTTTTATATTCTTTTCCCAAGAGCGATTCCTTATGAAATGCTTTTGAGCAAAGGTGTTCAAGGTTTAACTGCGTTATCAGGTTTTTTATATTCTCAAAAACTTATCACCGATAAAAAGAAATTCTATGGCAACAATTTATTAAAGTTAATTATTCCTGCTTTAGTGTGTTTATTGTTCATGGTAACTTGGGATGTCATTTATATGGCTTTCGCTAATGACTGGAGCGTTAATGCTTTTATCACTCATAGAGCCTTTGGTGGTCGTGTTATTACACAAGCGGATAATTATTATTATCTTGGATATATCTTCATCTGCTACCTCATTACCCCATTACTCCAAAGAAACGACAAATGGAGTGTTGTTACAGTAGTGGCGGTTATCGTTGCAGAATTTGCAATCGGATATTTCTTAGGCCCTGCAATGATCGCAGTTAGTTATATCGCTGGATATTATATCGGAAAGAAATGGTTCAAAACGTATGTGGATACTGAACAGAAATATAGTGTCCGTTCACTTTTGATTTGGACTGGTGCTTTAGTGGCTTCCATCTGCTGTTACATCCTTATCCAAACATACTCATTTGGAGATGTTTATTTCTTTAAACACCTGCATGATTTAACTAATAACATTATTGTTACATCCTTTGGTATCACGACATTGTTCTTCACACTAATCGCACTTAAGTGGTTAAACAAATACAAAGGATTCCCTCCATTCAAATATACAGATAAATTAGCACTCATTATTTATCTTATGAATCAAGCCTTTATGTGTGGTGCGATGAACGTCACTTTATGGACTAATGAATGGTGGAGCAAGATGTTGTTAATTTATGTCTTCACTATAGTGTCCTCTATTTTCTTGCTATTCATATCCGATTTAATTTTGAAAGCAATTAATAAACCAAAAAATCCAGCACCTGAAGTGCCTATCAGAATACAAAATGAACAAAAATAGAAAAAGAATCGTTATTGCTTTATCAGTTATCGCGTCATCAATAGTCACTTATTTTGCTTTTGGCTTAGCTGGTGTTGCGGTAGCATCAAACTTTACCACTGTCGGAAGATATGGAGATCTTTCTTTATTAGAAGAAGATTTCTATCGCGTTCAAAAATGTCAAAGAGATTATCCATCTTTGGCAAATAGAGAAGAAATAAGTTTCTCTTGTGGTAAAGAGACCATTAAGGGTTATCTATATGAAAATCCATCTCCAAAAGGAGTAATCATTTACGCGCATGGTGTCGCTAATTTAGCGGATGCGAATGGCGCGCAAATGCAAAACTATTATATCAATCATAACTATACCGTTTTCGCTATCGATATGACTGGCTCTGGACGTAGTACTGGTAAGGGCATTAAATCCCTTTATGAAAGTAAGTATTGTGTCGCAAACGCCGTAAAAACGGTGAAAAATTTATCTCAAACTAAAGACTTACCAATATTTCTTATTGGACATTCTTGGGGTGGCTATGGTGTAGTGACCGCAACTGACGAAGTTGATGGAGTTTCCGCAGTCGCGGCCTTCTCTGGATTCAACACTCCAAGTGAAATGATGTATTCATTTACAGAGAAATATACTTCTAAAGCCATGGTGGTCATGAAACCCGCTATGCAATTTGGCATTTCTTGTACTTGGGGACAAAGGTCATACTACTCAGCGGAATCTTCCATTAAGAAACACAAAGATATTCCATACGTTATTATTCATGGAGATAATGATGGGACCGTTCCATTTAAAAACATCTCCATTTATGACAATGTGGTGAGAGATAATTATAGCAATGTCACCACAGTAAAACTTCCTGGCATGACTCACGGCACTCCATGGAAGACACTTGATGCAGTAACTTACACCGCAAAATGTGAGAACGAACTCAAAGAGTTAAGAAAACAATATAAGAACAAACTCCCTGATGATGTGAGAGAAGAATATATTGCTTCCGTTGATAAAGAAAAAGCCAGCGAAGTGAACGCCGACTTATTAAATCAAATAGACGAGATATTTACTTCTTGTCTTTAGAATATAGATTATACGTCAAGTTATGCTTGGCGTTTCTTTTATTCATTGGTAGTGGATCAATCCATTCACCGTTTTCAATTCTTTTTAGACTCTTATCTCCGTAGCAGAGTCTACAGAATTCCTCCACTTTGTTAAATGAATATAACTTATGACCTTCAAACTCATATTCTCTAAATGGATAAATAACTCCTCGTGGATAGGCGAGGTTTTCTTTCTTTTCCGCCCAATCTTGGAAAGGAATGATAACGGTTTGACTGACTAATGCCGAATCTCTATATTCATTTGCTACTTTAGCTTCAAAGTCTTTTAATTTCTTTTTCATCTTATATGGATGAATTCTTAAGAAAGCATCTAAAGCGGAATAGATAATCATTCTTCTCTTAGAGAACTTAATTAATTTGTAATGTTCTTTCTTATCTTCTGGTACGCCCATCAATGCAACAATATCAATAAAGATACCATCACCGTTTTTACATCTATTTGGCAAAGTATACCAGAACGTTTCTTTGATATATGAGTTTTTATAACGGATTTTAAATGTCGGAATCATGACATTAAATCTTTTGTTATCTTCGTAGCAGTCAAAAGAGAATTCTTCCCCTAAATCATTCTTTAAAGCTTCCACAAGTCGTGGAACATCAAAGTAATCGATTGCGACATCCATGTCATCATCCCAAGGGATGAAACCACCATAATTGACAATTCCTAAAGCACTTCCAAAAGATAAAGCGTATGGAATGTTATTCTTACGACATACTCTATCGAGTTCCAAAATAATCTTTAAAAGTATGGGATGAACTTCCCTCACATCGTGACGTTTGTGATAGACATCTTTCCCCAAATCATAAGGATTATTATCGATGACAAATTCTTTCTTGCTCATTTTTATTAATTTTACCACATTAGATTATTTCTTACACACCCATATTGCTATACAATATAACTATGGATAAAACTGTTCTTGCCTATATCAAAAAAGATGGCCAATTCCTCATGCTTTATAGGAACAAAAAGGAACATGATATCAATAAGGGAAAATGGATTGGTATCGGTGGTCATATTGAAGAAGGTGAAACGAAAGAACAGGCTCTTGTTAGAGAGATAAAAGAAGAAACCGGTTTAAATGTTCTTCACTATATCTATCGCGGTGAGTTGTTATTCGTTAATAACGACTTTGAAGAAGTGATGTATCTCTATTTAGTGGATGATATATCTGGAAACGTCATAGATTGTGATGAAGGAGAATTAGCCTGGGTCAAACAAAACGATCTTATGTCACTCAATATGTGGGAGGGTGATTATAAGTTTCTTCCTTTATTAATTAATACAGATGAGTTTATCCGATTAGAACTACGATACTGTGATGACCAATTAGTGGAAGTCAAAGAATGGAGTTAGGGGTATGAAACTAGGAAAATTTCTCATTAAGTTTTTCAATAAACTTTCTGATGATGAAACAAAGAAAAGAAGAAAGCATTATCCTCCACACGGAGAATTTGAAGAAACAATAAATATTCCATACATTGAAGGCGATTATAATCCCCAACATTCTTTTGATGTGTATCTCGCAAACGATAATAGAAATAACATTTGTTTAATCGATATCCATGGTGGAGCATATATCTTTGGCGAACATAAAGATAATTGGCCGTTTTGTTATAACTTCGCTAAACAGGGATTTGATGTCGTTAACGTTGATTATAAAACAAATGACGGCACTAGAAGCGTTAAAGATTCCATCAACGATATCGTTAAATGTTTAAACTATGTTTACGAGCATAGAAAAGAACTCGGTTTAGCTAAAGATAAATTTGTCATCACAGGTGACTCTGCGGGTGGTCATTTTGCTTTAACACTCGCGGAATTATTTGGCGATGAAAAGTACGCCTCAAAGCTCGGATATAAGACGCCAAATATGGACGTTTTGGCGGTTTTAGTGAATTGTCCAGTCTATGATTTCGCTAATCTCAAGGATGAAAATTTCACCGAAGCTGGCGCAAAAAGAATGTTTGGTCCTAAATATAAAAACAAGAACTACTTTGTAGATATCTGTCCAAAAACTCACTTGAAGTCTTTACATATGCCTTTATTTGTTTCAACTTGCACGCAAGACTTTATTAGGAAGCAAAGCCTCATGTTGATTGCCGATATGAAGAAGAGAGAAGATATCAAATTCTCCCATATCGATATTAAGTCCAAGAAGAAAGATATCGGACATGTTCATAATGTTTTACTTCCTAAATTAGCGGAGTCCCAACAAGTCAATGATGCAATGCGTGATTTTATCTTAGAAATAAACCGTTAATTATTATTAATATCTTTGCTTGAAAGTTAACTTATACGTAGTTTATAATCTTTAAGCATGTAGGGGTGTAGCACAATGGCAGTGCAACGGTCTCCAAAACCGCTGATGCGAGTTCGATTCTTGTCACCCCTGCCAAGAATCGCATTAATAGAAGGGTAAGAAAAGCCCTTCTTTTTTCATATAAAAATCTACTTTCGTTTTCCAACTCTCCTAACTGTTTTTCGGTTAGTAGAGTGAATAATATATTAAATAGAATTGTATTTTATATGTATTTTGCTATTATTGTTTGCGGCCCAAAGGAGGGTTTACTATGGAAAGAAGAAAAGTTGTTCGTTTATTCTTTACAGTTGATGATAACTATATTCCATTTCTATCAACAACATTAGCAAGTATTGTGGCACATGCCTCTAAAAAATACACATACCGTATTATTGTCTTACATACAGGTTTATCTATTGAAAGCAGAAAGACATTACGTAAATATCAAAATAATAAAAATATCTTTGTATCTTTCTTTAATGTTTCCGCGAAGATGCAATCCTTAACTGTGAGATTAGACGTTCGTGACTATTACACAATCACAACATATTATCGTTTATTTATCCCAGGATTGTTCCCAACATTTAATAAAGGTTTATATCTCGATAGTGACATCGTTTTAAATGATGACGTCGCTAAACTATATTTCACTGATTTAGGTGATAACCTTGTCGGTGCTATTCCAGATGCTTCTGTTCAACTCTATGAAGAATTTGGTAACTACGTCGATAAAGTTATTGAGATGGATCACACCAAATACTTTAACGCTGGCATCTTATTAATGAATCTTAAGAAATTAAGAGAATGGAATTTAGAAAGACGCGTTATTAGATTACTTAAGAAAGTCACCTTTAGAGTGGCTCAAGACCAAGACTTACTTAACTATTTATGTAAAGGCAAAACACTTTTAATTGAACCAAAGTGGAATGTGATGCCTTTAGGTGAAAAGATGGAAAATCCATCCTTAATTCACTATAACTTAATGTTCAAACCATGGAACTTGAAGAACGTCATGTATGATGAATATTTCTTCAAATATGCCGAAATGGCGGGAACAAAAGAACAAATCTTAAAGAATAGAGACGCTATTCCTCAAGAAGCAGTGGAGAAGATTCTCGCAAGTGTTGATGGTGTAAAAGCGTTCTGCAATGCTGAAGCCGCAAAAGCGGGTGAATACTATGAAAAGATTCATGGTAAACCAAAAAGAACACCATACAAACCAATCGAAAGAAGAATTAGAGATAACGAAGTTAAACTTCCTCCTCTTAATGCTGAAAGACAAGCGATTGTCGATAAGATGCACGAATTAGAGAGACAAAGAAAGTTTGATATCGATGTCGAAAACGATCCACCATATAGACACTTAATGCCAGGTGATGTCGATTACTTAAGAAGAAAATGGACTAGCAAAATTAAGACCATGTGGGCAAATTACTATTCCAATTATTTCTTCAAACACCTTATTAAAAAAGGTGGCATTGTCATCGATGGTTATGAAGGTTTAGAAAATCTCAAGAAAGTGAAGGGTGGTGCGATTATTACCGCGAATCACTTCTCACCATTTGATAGTGTCCCAATTCACTTAGCATTCAAGAAAGCTACAAGACATAAGAAACTATACAAGATTATCCGTGAAGGTAACTACACAATGCCGGGCTTATTCGGTTTCTTCTTAAGAAACTGCAATACCTTGCCACTTGCCACAAACCCAACGGTTATGAGAGATATGATTAAATCTGTTTCTATATTATTAGAAAGAGGTCATTTCATCTTAATTTATCCAGAGCAATCCATGTGGTGGAATTACCGCAAACCAAAACCATTAAAACAAGGTGCTTTTATCTTTGCGGCAAGAAATAATGTTCCAATTATTCCAACATTCATCACCATGCGTGACACTGATAAAAAAGAAGAAAACGGTGCTTTTATCCAAGCTTATACACTTCACATTATGGAACCAATCTATCCAGATGTCGGCAAAGACGAAAAAGAGAATATCGCTATGTTAAAAGCGGAAAACGAAAGAGTTTGCAAAGAACTCTATGAAAAAGTCTATGGTATTCCATTAGAATACCTCCCTGAGGAAAAATAATGTTACTTTATTCACTTATTATTCTTATTGGTAGTGCGATAACAATTACATTGAATGCCTTCTTTAATCCTTTATATAAGGATAAGTGGTGGATGTATATCATTTTAGTCGTGGCCTTTGTTATTGCTGCGATCCTTATCGATGGACTCGTTGCTTTAATTATTAGAAAGATGCCTGAGAAATGGTTTTCTAAAGATAAAGGAATGTTCAAAGCCAGTATGAGAGAACTAAGGTTCTATAAGAGAATCGGCGTTGATAAATGGAAAAATCACGTTCCTGAATTAGGTATGTTCACTGGATTTAGCAAAGGCAAAGTGGTTAATCCAAATGATAACGAATATATCGGCCGTTTCATCTTAGAAGCAAGATATGGTGTCGCTATTCACTTATGGAGTGTTCCATTCTCATTCTTGTTACTATTAGGTGACTATAACATGTATACCGGCCATCCAAACATCATTCTTACCATTGCCTTACCAGTTGCAGTGGTGAACGCCATACTTATTGTTCTTCCAGCCTTTATTCTTAAGTTCAATCTCCATAGATTAGTAAAGATTTATGAGAGTAACAAAAGAATGGAAGAAAGACATAAAAGAAAAGAACTCGAGTATTAAACTCGAGTTTTTCTTTCGAAGAAATTACCAACGGTTTTCCACGTATTCGCAGAAACCGTACATATCTTTTATTTCTAATACCGTTCCGTCATCTAATGTGACCGTTCCGTTATATTTTCCGTGTACTTGATGGGAATTCATGCGGAGCACTAATAGGTTCAAGTCGGAGTGGTGATCAAGTGTAGGAGTAAGTGTGAGATTAAATCTTCCATCTTCACTTTCAAATTCCCACACATCCATATATCTATTCTTCACAAAGTGTTTTACATCTACTGAACCGAATTTGTGAAGTTTGCCATCGTAGAATAACGCTGTTTCTGTGGCGTTACTTTCATCACCGATGCCCCATGTGATTTCAAAGCCAAATGGATGTTTCTTACCTTCTTTATCTAAAAGATAAGTTGAGGCGTTACCCCAATACCAAACAAGTTTGTACGGAGTATTAACTCTGCCCCAATCTAACACGGCGAAAGTATCATCTTTGCTGAAATCCCATTTTTCTTCACCGAATGACACAAAACCTTCACAAGGCATACAGTTTTGCTTTGTGGTCACAAAGAATCTGGTTGGTTTGTTTTTGAACGGAAGAACAGTGGTGATGTTTTCATGGTCTTTCATCATATCCATCTCAAAGTGTGCTTCAATGGGAAGCTTCTTTTTCATCATTTTGACATCTAAAATACGACGGTTTTCCGTTGTTTCGAATTTAAAATGAGCTTTTCCAATGGTGTATTCCAAAACATTTGGCTGATCGCTAAGTCCTGGAAGTGGATATTTTTTACCGCCGAAGAATAAGGACATATTATCGACAAGTTTCTTGCCTGTTGATAAATCAACAAGGACAACAGAAATATATCCCGCAAGAGAAATATTAGCAAAAGAGATTTGAGCCATTAATTTGCCGTTGGAGATTTGATAGAAATCCCATTGTTTTAATCTATTTCTTGGGCGAGATTTCTTTGCGTCAAAATTAAAGTAGTCATGACGGCCATAGCCACCTTTAACTATAAGGTTACCTTTATCATCTAATAAATCGGTTTGTTCTTTATATTCGGTTTGGTTTCTTTTAGGAACATCACGAAAGTTGATATAAGTTCTTTTTAATTCTTTTGCCATAATATGGACCTGCCTTACTCTTTTAATTCTACTCTAAAACAACTTTTATTATGAAAAAAATGCGCATGTTAATATTTGTTTATGTAATACTGTAAACTTTATTAACAAAGTTAAAACTGTGAAAATATACCTATGTAAAGCAAAGTTTACAACGTTTTTCGTTGACACGACATACGTATATATTTAGTATTTAATCAATTACGTGAGGAATTAATTATGAAACGTGAAGAAATTGAACGACTTATTAAAGAAAACAACATCTCTTATTTGAGACTTCAGTTCACAGATATGCTTGGAGATATTAAAGCGGTGGAAGTTCCAATTAGTAAACTCGATGACGCTTTAAATAATCGCATTATGTTTGACGGCAGTTCTATTGAAGGATTTGTCCGTATCAAAGAAGCCGATATGTATCTTCATCCAGATGTCGATACTTTCTTAGTCCTTCCTTTTGAAAATAATGCCTATGGTGGTGTTGCTAGGTTTATCTGTGATGTCTATACACCTGATGGAAAACCATTTGTTGGAGATCCTCGTTATATCCTTAAAAAACAAATTAAAGAAATGAATGATATGGGCATTGAAAAGCTTTATGTCGGTTTCGAACCAGAATTTTATCTTTTAAAGATTAACGGAGATAAGAGAGATTTATCTGATAACGCTTCATATTTTGATTTATCCCCATTCGATGGTGGTGAAGACATAAGAAGAGAAATCGCTTTAACTTTAGAAAACATGGGATTTGAAGTTCAGGCTTCTCACCATGAAGTAGGTCCAGGACAAAATGAAATCACATTTAAATATAGTGATGTTTTAAGCGCGTGTGATAAGGCGCAAACCTTTAAACAAGTCGTCAAAGTTATCGCTAGAAATCATGGCTATCTCGCTTCCTTTATGCCGAAACCACTCAACAAACAAGCTGGTAATGGTATGCACACAAACTGCTCATTATATGACAGTAAAAAGGGCGATTTATTCTACGATGAAAAAGCGGATATGCAATTATCTTTACTTTGTAAAAAGTGGATTACAGGTATTTTAAATCACGCAAGAGAGTTAGCTTTATTAACCAATCCAATCGTTAATTCTTATAAGAGATTAGTCAGCGGTTATGAAGCCCCAATTTATGCTTGTTGGAGTGATGCGAATAGAAGTTCTTTAATTAGAATTCCAGCAATTAGAGGAAATGCGACAAGAACCGAATTAAGAAACGTTGACCCATGCGCAAATCCATACCTTGCTTTAGCAGGTATCCTTGCCGCTGGTTTAGAAGGAATTAGAGAAGTTGACGAAAAAGATATCATTGCTCCAGTTAAAGATAATTTATTCGATTTAAGTGAAGACGAAATTGAAGCTAAACACATTTCTCACCTACCAGAAACACTTCATGCTGCAGTTTATGATTTCAAAAAGAGTAAACTAATGCATAATGTATTAGGTGACCATTTATTCGAAAGATATATTGTCGCTAAAGAAAAAGAGTGGAAAGAATATCACACCACAGTGAGTGAATTCGAACTCAGAAAGTATTTGGATCGTTAATTATGTGTGGAATTGTTGGAGCAGTGGGGATTAATAATCCTCGCGATTACGCCCTTAAAGGACTAAAGATGCTCGAGTACCGCGGATATGATTCCGCAGGTGTTGGCTTTTTAGATCAGGGCATCAAAATTTATAAGGATGTTGGTTCTCCTGAACATTTAGGAGATATTTTGCCAACCGAAATTAAAACCGATACCATTATTGGCCATACCAGATGGGCAACTCACGGTATGCCAAGTAAAGAAAATTCCCATCCACACATTTCCGCGCAAAGAAAGATTGCTTTGGTCCATAATGGTGTTATTGAAAACGCTCATGATATTAAAGTTTTTCTAAAAGAAAAAGGATATAGTTTCTATTCCAAAACTGATACCGAATTGGTGGTCAATCTTTTGGAATATTACTATTTCGAATATAAAGACATGATTCAAGCTCTCATCAAAGTGAGATCTATTTTAGATGGAAGCTATGCTTTGGTCATTGTTAGTGAAGATCATCCTGGAACATTATTTATGCTCAAGAAAGGTTCTCCTTTGTTAATTGGAAAAGGAAACGGCTTCAATTTAGTGGCATCTGATGCTTCTCCAATGATTAACTTCACCAATGAATTTGTCGATTTAGATGATTACGATTTCGGTTATATCAATAAAGACGAAATAAGAATCTTTGATAAAGATAGTAAAGAAGTGAATAAACCAATAATTCATAAAGATGTCGAACTCATCTCTCATGATTTAAAAGGCTATCCTCACTATATGCTTAAGGAAATTGAAGAAATTGATGAAGTGGTGAAGAGACTAGTCTCAAATTATTATCAAGATAATAAATATATCTTTGATGATAATCTTATTAAAGATCTAAAAGAATCCGATCACATCATGTTCTTAGGATGTGGCACTTCCTATCATGCTTCTTTAGTGGGTGGAAGATTATTCGAAAACATCAACAACATCTCTACAAGTAAATATATCGCAAGCGAATGGGCTTTCCATCCAACATTCCCAGGACAAAAACCATTTGTCATTTTAATTTCTCAATCTGGTGAAACCGCGGACCTCATTCATTGCATGAACGTTATTAAAGAAAAGAAAATTCGTTCCTTATTAATAACAAATACACCTGGATGCACATTATCCAAAGGTGTAACATACACACTCCAATTGTACGCGGGTGTAGAAATATCCGTTGCATCCACGAAAGCATACGCCGCACAGGTGGCGTTACTTGCCTTACTCGCAGGTGCGATTAATAAAGATCCAAAAATCGTGGAAGATTTAAAAGGTACAGTTAAAGTTATTGAAAACATCCAAAAGACTTTAAAAGAACCTATCGCTCAAATCGCTGAAGAAATAAAAGATAATGAGCACGTTTTCTTCTTAGGTAGAAGCTTTGACTATTTCCTTTCCTTAGAAGCTTCGCTTAAACTAAAAGAAATTAGTTATATTCATTCAGAAGCTTATCCTGGTGGCGAACTTAAACATGGTCCAATCGCTTTAATTAAAGAAGGTTTGCCAGTCATTGTTTTCATCACTGATCCAATTACCGCTTCCAGTATGAGAAGCAACATTGAAGAAGTGAA
The DNA here is from genome assembly GCA_017619815.1 of Bacilli bacterium. Taxonomy (GTDB): domain Bacteria; phylum Bacillota_I; class Bacilli_A; order RFN20; family CAG-826; genus RUG13091. The sequence goes on from JAFZRR010000026.1 coordinate 21,913, forward strand.
GTCTCGTGGCGCTAAAGTATATGTTATTTCCACAAAAGATTTAGCGATTCCAAAAGACACCTTAATAGTGGAAAATTATCCATATTACTTATCAAGCGTCGCTATTTCTTCAATCGCATTCTATCTCGCATATTATGTCTCTTTGAAGAAAGGTTATAACGTTGATAAACCACACAATTTAGCGAAATCCGTAACCGTGGAATAATAAAGAATAAATAAGAAATAGACGGGAAAAATTAAATCCCGTTTTTTCTTTTACAAATTTGCATTTTTAGTATTGACACCACTATACCTCGTGATATGATGTATATCGTGAAAGGTGGTATCGTATGGATGCTCAATTAAGAAGAGGTGTGCTAGACGTCTGTGTCCTAGCCGCGATCAAAAACGAAGATTCATA
>JAFZRR010000027.1 GCA_017619815.1 Bacilli bacterium
ACTGTAGCGTAAACCCAGTTTGGATTTAAACTTGGTCCATACATTGGTAACCAAGCCCATTCACCTGGGATCAATTTGACTTGAACTAAGATAGCCCAGGCCCATGTGATTAAGCTGACAAAGATAGCTTGAAGAATAGCAGATAAGCTGACCATCTTTTTCCATTTAAGTGTTCCTAAATAGAAGAATCCAGGTAAGAATCCGAGCATCCAGGAGCACATAACCGTGGTGCCCATGAACATACTTGCGGCTTTGCCACCTTTGAAATTAGCGAACACTGGCCAGCAGTGACCGATCATCGCTCCGAGTGGGATAAGCCAATAGATTGGCCATTGAATAGCATATGTGCTATTCATGTCTGTATAGAATGTTTTAACATCTGCTAATAATGGCTTTGTATTTTCCATGCTTTGTGCAGCAAATTCAGTGATTCCGTGATAGTCAAACTTCACAAAAGTTAAAATTGCCCAGATGGCATAGATAGGTGCAATTGTCTTGAGCATATCGAGAATAATGACAAGTAAGCCGACCTTTTTGCCCCATAATCTACCAGCGTTTGTGCCGCCTGCATTATGTGAACCGTAATCTCTTGGATCTTGATGGAAGAAGATTTTTCCAACCCACACTGCAGTAGGTATAGATCCGAAGAGGTAACCTATTAATAAACAAATTACTGAGACCAATATATTAATAGTTAATATATTCATTTTTTCGTCCTCCAAATAACATTGTTAATTATATTAAATAACTTTATATTTGCAACATTTTTTGATTATAATTAAAAACGATTTAGAAGGTAGCTATATGGCAAGTAATAATATTAAAACCACATATACAGCTGATGACATTCACGTTTTACAAGGACTTGAAGGCGTCAGAAAGAGACCAGCCATGTATATCGGTTCGACAAATGCGACCGGTTTGCATCATTTGGTTTGGGAAATTGTCGACAACGCAGTCGATGAAGCATTATCAGGATTCGGAGACAAAATTACAATCACCATTCACAAGGATGGTTCTTGTTCAGTTTTGGACGAAGGTCGTGGTATCCCATGTGGAATTAATAAAGAAACAGGAAGACCAGCTGTCGAGTTAGTTTTTACCGAATTACACGCTGGTGGAAAGTTCAATAGTGCCGTCTATAAATCAGCTGCTGGATTACATGGTGTTGGCGCTTCTGTAACCAACGCTTTAAGTGTGTATTTAGATGTTACCGTCTATAAAGACGGTAGTATATACCATATGAAGTTCGAAAATGGTGGACATATCGTGCAACCATTAGAGAAGTTAGGCAATACCAAGAAGCATGGTACATTCGTCAGATTCCAACCTGATCCAACCATCTTCTCGACAGTCGAGTTTAAGCGTGAAGTCATCGCTGGGCACCTTAGAGAAAGTGCTTTCTTGATGAAGGGTGTGAAGTTCGTTTTAGTGGATGAGAGAACCGGAGAAAGTGAAGAATTCTTCTATGAGAACGGCCTTGTTGAATATGTCTCCAGCATCAACGCAAACAAGAATCCAATGACCCCAATCGCTGACTTTAGTGATGTGGATGAGGCCACTGGAATCAGCACCGAAATCGCTCTTCAATACTGCAATGAAGACTACAACGAAACCATCTTGTCTTACGTAAATAACGTAAGAACAAAAGAGGGTGGAACCCATGAAGTTGGCTTCAAAGCAGGCATCACCAGAGCGGTCAATGATTTCGGCGAAAACTACAATATTTTGCATGGTAAGAAGCTCGATGGTAACGATATTAGAGAAGGTATCACTGCGATTATTTCCCTAAAAGTACCTGAGAAATTACTCGAATTTGAAGGTCAAACAAAGGGTAAATTAGGCACCCAAGAAGCAACCTACATTGTGCAAAACTTTATCTATAATAAGTTTACTTATTATTTAACCGAGAACAGAGAAATCGCTTCCTTGCTTATCAAGAAGTGCTTAGATAGCCAAGCTGCAAGAATTGCCGCAAGAAAAGCAAAAGATGAAGCTAGAAGTGCGAAAAAAGCGAAAAACGAAGTCATTCTTTCTGATAAATTAACACCAGCACAAAGCAAAGATTATGCTAGAAACGAATTATTCATCGTTGAAGGTGATTCCGCTGGTGGTAGTGCTAAGAAAGGTAGAGATAGATTACATCAAGCAATCTTACCACTTCGTGGTAAACCACTAAATACTGATGGCCTTCCATTGACCACAGTCCTTAAGAATGAAGAAATTGCAACCATCATCAACACAATTGGTGCGGGTTTTGGTCAATCATTTGATATTAACGATATCCATTATGGCAAAATCATCATCATGACCGATGCTGATACCGACGGTGCTCATATTCAAACCTTATTACTTACATTCTTCTATCACTATATGCGTCCTTTGATCACCTCTGGACACGTCTATATTGCCGTACCTCCTTTATATAGAATATATAAAGAAGAGAACAAAAAGATGAAACAAGAGTACGCTTGGGATGATGAAGGATTAGAAAAAGCCAAGAAAGTAGTTGGTGCTGGATATAAAGTCAGCCGTTATAAAGGTCTTGGTGAAATGGATGCTCTCCAATTAAAAGAAACTACAATGGATCCAAAAACCAGACTTTTAATCCGTGTTGATATTGAAGATCCTCTTCTTGCAGACTCCCGTGTCAGTGTCCTTATGGGCAAAGATACAGGTAGCAGAAAGAAGTGGGTTGAAGAGAATGTCAACTTCAACGAAGTTGATACATTTATGAAGGAGGTCAAATAACGATGGCAAAGAAAAAAGAAGAAGTCATTGAAGAGATCATCGAAAAGATTTCAGTTGAACCTCTTGAAGATGTCATGGGTGACAGATATGCCACCTATGCAAAATATGTTATTCAAGACCGTGCTATCCCTGATGTGAGAGACGGTTTAAAACCAGTTCAAAGAAGAATCATCTTCTCAATGTATAAAAGTGGTAACACTTTTAACAAACCAACAAAGAAGTGCGCTCATACCGTTGGTGCGGTTATGGGTACATTCCACCCACATGGTGATACATCCATCTATGAAGCTCTCGCTAGAATGAGCCAAGATTGGAAAGTTAGATACCCATTAATCGACTTTCAGGGTAACAATGGTAGTATCGATGGAGACTCTCCAGCCGCTTATCGTTATACCGAATCTAGACTTAGCGAATTAAGTAACGAACTCATCCGCGATATCGAAAAGAAGACCGTTGATATGCAACTCAACTTCGACGATACCGAGTATGAACCAATCGTTTTGCCATCTAGATTCCCTAACTTGTTAGTCAATGGTACAGAAGGTATCGCAGTTGCTTTAGCAACTGAAATCCCACCTCACAACCTTAGAGAAGTCATTGATGCCACAATTTACCGCATTGGTCACAAGATGGCAACTTGCGAAGACTTATTACAATTTGTCAAAGGTCCAGACTTCCCAGGTGGTGGTATTATTTATGAATCCGAAGGCCTCAAAAATATCTATTTAACAGGCCGCGGAAAGATCGAAGTTGGTTCTAAAGCAGAGATTGTCCAAAATAAGGATAATCAACAAATTATCATTACAGAAATACCTTATAAAGTGGTTAAAAAAGACCTTGTCTATGAAATAGACAAAATTATCCACGCGAAAAGCGTCAGTGGTCTTATCGAAGTGCGTGATGAAAGTGACTACAAAGGTATTAGAATCGCAATCGATTGTAAGAAAGACGCAAAAGTTGAACTCTTACTCAAATACTTAAAGGCAAAAACGCCTTTAGTGACATCATATTCCGCAAACATGGTGGCCATCGTCAATGGCAGACCAAGAACGTTAACACTTTTGGACTTCATTGATAGTTACATTGAACACCAAGTTGATGTCGTCACAAGACAAAGCAAATTTGATCTCGAGAAGTTCTCCGCGAGACTTCATATTGTCGAAGGATTAATCAAAGCTTCGCTTTGTATTAATGAAGTCGTGGAAATCATTAAAAAGAGTAAAGATAAAGCGGACTCTAAAGTTAACTTAATGAAGCATTTTGGTTTCTCAAATGAACAAGCGGAAGCCATTGTTACAATGCCTTTATATAAGTTGAGTCACACTGATGAAATCACCCTCGAAAAAGAGAGAAAACAATTAGAGAAAGACATTCAAACACTCAAAGATATCCTCGAAGATCCAGCGAAATTGAACCGTGTTTTAATCAAAGATTTAAAACAAATTTCCGCGAAATACGGTGACGATAGACGTACTCAAATCGAACAAAAAGAAGAAGATGACAAGATTGATAAGCGCCAGCTTATCGCCGAAGAAGAAACAATCGTTGTCGTTACTCGTGATGGTTACGCAAAACGTTGTTCCATTAAGTCATATAAAGGTTCTGGCGATGATGCTGAACCAGGCTTAAAAGATGGCGATGCAGTCGTGGCTATTGGCCAAGCATTAACAACCGATTACCTTATTTGTTTTACAAATATAGGTAACTATTGCTGTATCCCAGTTCATAAGCTCACAGAAAACCGTTTTAAAGATGAAGGTGTTCACCTCAACACATTGATTCAATTTGCGCCAGGTGAAAAGATTATTAAAGCCATCGCCTTACATCAACTTAGAAGCGACGTTTATTTAGCGTTTTTAACTCGTTTCGGACAGATTAAACGTATGTCCGTTTCAGGTATCGAAACCTTTAAACGTTCACGTCCAGCGAGATGTATGAAACTTCTCAATGGTGATGAAGTAGTCGGTATCCAAATCTTAACCGGAAACAGCAACTTACTTGTATTAACAAGTAATGGTATGGGAAGTTTATTCAATGAAAACGACTTAACCATTCTCGGTCCTAAGGCCGGTGGTGTGAAATCCATTTCTGGTTTAGGTAAGAATCAAGCCGCAGCCTTAATCGCCGCTCACGAGGATGAAAAAGCGAAAGCCATCCTCATTACCGACAAAGGTCATGAGCGCGTGATAGATATTAATAAGATTACGCGTACTGCGCGTTTAGGAAAACCACAAGAAATCTGTCCATCATTTAAAGGTGATCCACATAAAGTGCTTGCCGCGATTAAAGTAGAAAGAGACTCAGATTTAATAAAATTAAATCTCCACTTAAATGACAACAGTATAGTGAGGCTCCAAGTTACAGACTTTAAACAAACTGAAGCTAAATACGCAAAAGGAAATATCAAACTTCCATCTAGAACAGTAGTCAGCTATGTGTTTGACACAAGTTTAGATAGAATTGATAAAAATACAATCTCTTATCCAATCATCGAAAAGATTAAACCAGAAGTCGTTTCTGAACCAGACGACGATCAACCTGTTGAAGGTTTAATTGAAGAAGAAAATGTGGTGGAAGAGCCGGTAGAAAACGCTCCTGTCGAGCCACAAAAAGCAAAAGAAAAGAAGGAAGATAAATCTTTCGAACAAATTTCTATCTTCGATGTCGATGATGAATAATCAACATACTATGTATGTTAGTAATCTAAAATAGTAGATTATTAGTAGATTATTAGGTATTAGAAAATTAAGGAAACTCATAAGGTTAATCACTTTGTGAGTTTTCTTTTTTCTATCTTATTGTATAATGACGGTAGATGAAAAAAAGTGTAGCATTTATCGGAACTTTATTGATGTTGTTGTCCGTTTCTTCATGCAAAAATAACGGCAATAATCAAAAAGAAAAGCAATATCCTGAGGTCGAACCAATTTTAAGATTTAATTGGATTGATTCTCATTATTTTGTTTCTCCACTTGATGTTGATCACGTTAAGGAATATGAATCTTTAATCGTGGGTAATTGCTATGTTGGCGGTTTCTTCCTTGATAACAAAGGACAATCATATGTTTTCCAAGAAGACTTTTCTTTCACCTATAACAAAGACGTATACGATATTAACCCGTACATAAAATTAGATGAGGGAACAACATATCCTTGGTTTATTTTTGTTGTTGAAGTTAAAGCTCGTTCAGAAGATAACGACATAACTATTAGTTATTTAGACAAAACCGTCCAAGTAATTGATATACCTATCATCGAACCTAACACAACTCTTAATTACTATAGGTTCGATAACACTTGCGAAACATCTAGAAACATAGAAAGTTTGGAACCATTAGTGGGAAAAGCCACTTTAGTGACAACCAAAGAACAATATGATTCATACCCAGCGCTTGCATCTTCTTTTGTAAGAAGCAGCATAAATGATGCATTCTTCGAAACAAATAGCATCGTATATGTTGTTGTGCGTGGCGCACCTTCTGAGCACAAATACGAAGGATATTTTATCGAAGATAGTGCATTAACATTTCGCGTTGTTAATTATCGTCCAGAAAAAGAAGAACCAATTCTAGCTATATACGATCCAACATGTACAGCGTATACACTTGTTATTGGTAAGGCCGATGGTGATGCATTTGAACATTTTGATATTTGGATTAATTCTCGCTTCAAACAATAAAACACTTTTATATAAAACTCATTTTCGAAAACGCCATTTCTTATAAATAAATAAATATTAAAGTCTATGAATATTAGACTTTTTCTTTTACAATAGGATTATAAGTTATGAAAAATAAGTACGTTCCTTTCGCTGTTGCAGAATCTATCTATGAAATAGATATCGATTTCTTTAAACAACAAAATGTCAAAGTTTTGTTAATGGATCTCGATAACACATTAGATAGTTACAAGCTCTATCACCCAACAGAAAGAGCAGTGGAACTCGTTAGAAAAGTACAAGAAGCAGGTATCTTACCTGTGATTGTTTCTAATAACAGGGGCAAGCGCGTAAGGACATACGCAAATGACTTGAATCTCATCTACATCAATAGTGCAGCTAAACCATTTGGCTTCAGAATTAAGAAATTTCTAAAGAAACATGGTTGGAACAAAGAAGATGTCATGTTAGTAGGGGATCAAATGATAACTGACGTCGCTGCCGCTAAAGCTGTTGGAATCCGTGTTATCTTAACAGACAAGATTGTCAAAGAAGACCAATGGACCACACGTTTCAACAGAATATTTGGAAGAAGAATCAGAAAATACCATAAGAAAAGGGGTAACTTAATAAGTTGGAGGACGATTTATGGGAAAAGTTAGAAGAGTGTTACGTTGTTATAACTGCGGTGCAGTTTTACAAAGTAAAAAAGTAAGTGAAACAGGATATGTTCCAGCGGAACTTCTTGATGGTTACACAGGAGACAACCAAGTCTTGTACTGTCAAAAGTGTTTCGACGAAATGAAAAGCATCAATACTGGTGCCCTTGAACAAAACATCGATAAACAAACAGCAAAGATCCTTGATGATGCTGTCGCAACAGACGCCTACATCATTTATGTTGTCGATTTATTTACCTTTAACGGAACATTGAATCCAGACATCATTAAAAAGATTAAGAAACTAAATGTTGCGGTCATTGGAACTCATAGAGACTTGTTCTCATCCATCATCAAAGATGAAACTCTCGCACAGTTCTTAGAAGAACGCTTTGAAGAAGTTGGCATCAAGCCAGATTCAGTTAGCATTCTCGGAAATGAAAGTGATGTTGATATCGAAGCTTTAATGAAGCAATTTAACTCCGCTCGTAAAGCTCATGATATTTATTTAATCGGTTCCAAGAGCTCAGGTAAAACAGTGTTAATTAACAAAATGTTAAAACACTACGAAAATAAGACAAAATGGCCTATCAAAACAGAAAGCTATCGCGGTACAAGCGTGAAGGTTATGAGCATTCCTTTAACCAATTCATCATTCTTGTATGAACTACCAGGTTTCTCCTTAGCGACATCCGTCGTAGGCAAGGTTGAAAAAGAAGTTCAAAAGTTAATCATCCCAAGAAGAAAGATTGAAACACATTACCGTACACTAGTGAAAGGTGATGCTTTAGTCGCTGGTTCCTTAGCGTACTTTGAACTTTTCTCCGGCAAACCAACCGCTGTTAAGTTCTACTGTGCGGAAGGTGTAGAAATCAAAAAGATTTCTTCCGAAAAGGTTAATGACTTCTTAGAAGAAAATAATAGAAAACGTTACTTAAGACCAGTTAGTGAGAGAATCGATAACTTCCGTGACTATGACTTCTTTGAATACACAATGGAAAACGATGGCCAAGTCCATGACATTTCCGTTGAAGGCTTAGGCTGGATTTCCTTCGTGGCCAAAGGTCAAATCATTAGAGTCATGTTCCCAAAGGGATCTGCTCTTAAGGAATCATTAGGTAAATTAAGGTAATAAATATGTTAACTCCAAATCAAAAAAGACAATTAAAAGGTTTAGCGAGCACATTAGATACAAAGTATCAGGTTGGTAAAAACGAAATCAGCGATACTGTTGTTGCTATGCTCGATAAAGCATTAACCGCTCGTGAATTAATTAAGATTGATGTCATGAAAGCTGTCACAAGTCCGATTATGGAACTTGCTCTAGATTTATCTAGTAGACTCAATGCCGAATTAGTTCAAGTGGTGGGCAGAGTTATTGTTTTGTATCGCTATAGCAAAGATAACCATAAGATTAAATTGCAAAAGTAAATGAATAAGATAATTTTTGGTGGTGCATTCGATCCCGTTCATAACGGGCATATTAATATGGCGTTAAAAGCCGCAAAAGAACTTGATGGAGAAGTAATATTCGTTCCAGCACGTATTTCAGTATGGAAAGATGTTTCAGCGCCCATTGAGGACAAAATGAATATGTTGAAACTCGCCATCGAAGATAAAAAAGAATTATCTATCGACGAATTTGAACTCAATAGTGGAAAAGATGTCAATTATTCCATCGACACAGTTCTCCATTTCAGAGAAAAATATCCAAACGATAAACTTTATTTCCTCATCGGTGTTGATCAAGCTAATGCTTTCCATCGTTGGAAAGAAGCAGAAAGAATCGCCGAATTATTACAAGTTGTATATTATACAAGACCTGGATATGTGGAAGACAAAGCAAACATTAAAAAATTCCATATGCATAAGATTGAAGGTCTTGGAATAGAAGTGTCATCCACAGAAATCAGGGAACTCAAATCCTTTGAAATGCCGGATGAAGTACTTTTCTACATAGTAGAACATAATTTGTATGAAGGAATGGTGGAACTGAAGTCCATTTTATCCCCTCACAGACTAGCTCATTCTAAGAGCGTCGCTAAGACAGCTTATGAAATTGCGAAGGCAAATAACTTAGATAATCCTTTAAAAGCATTCATTGCTGGTCTTTTCCATGATATCGGCAAAGATATTCCTGAGTCTGAACAGTTCAAACTCACTAAAAAGTATTATCCAGAGTATGCGGACATCCCGAAGTTTGCTTATCATCAGTTCGCAGGGGCTCATCTAGTCCAAAAAATGTTTGGAATAAAGGATCAAGACATCATCGAGGCTGTCGAATTCCATTCCACAGGTAATGAAAATATGGGCTTGCTCGCTAAGATAATTTACGCCGCAGACAAGATTGAACCGACAAGAGGTTTTGACTCCAGTGACTTAATCCAAGCGATGAAAAATGACGCTGAACAAGGCTTCAAAACTGTCCTTCAAGCTAATAAAGATTTCCTTCTTAGCAAGGAGAAAGACATAAATAATCGATTAACCTATAAATGTTTCAAACAATATTTGGATTAGTCGATTGATCAGAAAAGATGAGAGAGCGAATCGTGCTCTCTTTTCTTTTTGCCGCTTCCACCGATAAAACGCTAAAATATATCTACTTCGCATAATAGTCATTATGTTAACCAAAACACAATTCTAAATATCTCCAATAATGTTTTTCGCGGTTTTTCACTGATTATCAATTCAGTAATTCACATGTTGAAAAGCCGACTTTTCCACACATTTGAGATAGGCTCATCTACAATAAAATGTACTAATTTGCTACTAATTCACTTCTCTCGTGTTTGACCAAGTTTTCCATTTAGGTAGTCAAAATACGCATTTCTTAACATCTGAAACTTAGTACTTTCTAACCTCATTATTGTATATTCTTCTTCCGAATCCGAGTCTGCTAAACAGTCGTTTTTGATTCCGATTATTCTCTTCGTGTAGAGTCTAAGTTTGTCTATTGTTCTGACTTGGTTCACGACTGCTAATGTTGACTTGGCGGTGTTCAAACATTCAATGATTCCGAGGTCCACGTCACTCTTGGGTGACATTGATCCGTGATTAGTTTTGAGTGGGCAGATTGTCACTAACGGATTGAAGACATCCGAGTCGACCATGACCACTCCATAATGTCTGTTGCTAAACTCAGCGTTCACATTGAGACCCCAGTCAAACTCATAAATCTCGCCTTGTTTAAGATCGTACCTTAGCAAATACTTCTCAGCAAATGAAAAATACTCCAGCTGGCGTCTTATCCAGTCTAGTTGTTCTCTGATGCCGTTATTTCGGAGTGCGAGTTTGCTCCCATAATCAGCATAGATGTTTTTCTCGGTTTTAAATTTTTCCATCATAAAACCCTCCTACTAGACTTCGTTAGGGGGTTCCACCACGATTTAGTAACATAAAAAAAGCTGCCGAAGCAGCTTATTTCTTTGAAATAAAATTTTTATTCGAATAATTCTTCGATTGGTTCACCTAAAAGGTTTTCAGGTTTTTCTAATCCAAAGTTCTTTAAGATTGTCGCACCGATATCACCGAATGTTGTTCTTTCATCTAAGTAACGACCGTTCTTGAGGGATTTAGAGAACATTAATAGAGGAATTTTTTCACGTGTATGATCTGTGCCATACCATGTTGGATCGTTTCCGTGGTCCGCTGTAACGATAACCAAGTCATCATCTTTAAGGACTTTTTCGAGCTCAGCTAAACGTTTATCGAAAGCCTCTAAGCATTTACCATAACCGATTGGATCTCTTCTATGACCGTATTCACTATCGAATTCCACTAAGTTAACAAAGCACATACCTGTGAAATCGAAGTTTTTAGCTTCTTCAATGGTTTTGTCCATACCATCTTCGTTAGAAGATGTCTTTTGTGTCTTAACGACGCCATAACCATCAAAGATGTCACCGATTTTACCAACACAGTCGACCATAAATCCGTTATCTTGCATAACATTCATAACAGTCTTCACTGGAGGCTTTAATGCCAAGTCATGTCTATGTGCGGTTACACGTTTGAAGTTACTTGCGTTATCACCGACGAATGGACGAGCGATGATTCTGCCCACCATCCATTCTGGTTTCATACAGATTTCACGGGCAATATCGCAACAGCGATATAATTCAGGAACTGGTGTTGTTTCTTCGTGCGCTGCGATTTGTAACACGCTATCCGCGGATGTATATACGATGAGAGAATTATCTCTCTTTTGTTCTTCACCTAATTTAACAAGGATTTCTGTGCCACTGGATGCGTAGTTGCCAATGCACTTATGACCAGTCTTTTGTTCTAACTCATCAATAAGTTCTTTTGGGAAGCCGTGTTCTGTGAAGGTTTGGAATGGTTTTGTAGTGTAAACACCCATCATCTCCCAGTGACCTGTCATCGTGTCTTTACCATTACTAGCTTCTCTTGATCTTGCAACATAAGCGTGTGGATGGCTAACTTTGCTTGTTCCGATGATGTTGTTGTCTAAATCATATAGACCCCAAGCATTCATAGTTGGAACATTGAGTCCGTTAGGCATTTTTTTAGAAATGTGGACAATTGTGTTACTTCCGACGTCATTGTGGCCATCATTAAAGAACTTGTCTGCATCTGGTTCATAGCCGATACCAACTGAGTCAGCGACAATAACGAATATTCTTTTATATTTATGGGACATAAATGTCTCCTCTCTAACTGGTTTCTATTTTATATTATTTGCGTTTCATATACAAATCATATGCACTCAAAATGCGCTTCGTGGATATGTGCGTATATATTTGCGTAGTAGCGATATTGGAATGGCCAAGCATCTCTTG
>JAFZRR010000028.1 GCA_017619815.1 Bacilli bacterium
CCAAAAGATAAACTAAAAGATTATGTCACTTCGGGTTCCATACCTACATTAAATGTTGTTGGTGCTTGTATTTCAAATGGTGAAACATATTTACTATCCAAAAGAAGCGCCAAACAAGGTTACGAAGGAAAATGGGAATTTTGATGTGTACCCATTTTTCTGTACTATTTTTCGATTGTGTTTTTATAGGCAGCTCTATAAGAGCTAGGTGTCATTCCTTTCAAATTATGCTTGATGCGCTTGTTGTTGTAATAATCGATGTATTCACTTATTGCATTTTCTAGTTCTTTGTAGGATTTGAATCGCATTTCGTTACCATAAAATACTTCTCTTTTTAAAACTGAGAAAAAACTTTCCGCTACTGCGTTATCCAAACAATTCCCTTTCTTACTCATGCTTTGTCTAATGTTGTGCTCTTTGAGTATGTTTAGATACTTGTAATAGTTGTACTGCCAACCCATATCGCTATGAATGATTAATCCGTCAACATTTGGGTAAAGAAGAAATGCTTTACTAAGCATATCTTCAATCTGATCAAAATCAGGATGTTTTGATATGTTAAAGGAAACAACATCCCGCGCATATAAATCTATTAAGATGGATAAATATAATTTGCCCCAGTAGCAGTGAAATTCAGTTACATCAGTAACCCATTTCTCATTTGGCTTATCTGCTTGAAAATGTCTATCTAATAAATTCTCGATAACCGTATCACTACTACCTTTATAAGAACTATATACATCTGGTCTTAAATTAAGTTTCTTCATAAGTCTTTCGACTTTCTTGTGATTTACGTGATAGCCGCGAAAATGAAGTTCATCACAAATACGCCTAGAACCATAATGTCCTTTATTTTCATAGAAGATTTCTTCTATCTTGTTGATAATATGGAGATTCTTATAATCAAAATCTCCTCTTTTCTTTATGTAGTAATATGTTTGCTTCTTTAATCCGCTTATTCTTAGAAGAGTCGCGAGATCATATTTCAGCCTTAGTTCATCCACCACTAAATATTTTTCAACATTTATTGGCCTCTTCTCTGGTTGACTAAGGCGTTCAGTTTTTTTAAGTATTCAATCTCTATACTTTGTTCTTTAATTTTCTTTCTTAAAAATTCTATTTCTTCTTGAGCTTCTTTAAGTTTGGTTGTGACTCTAACTTTAGCATTGAAGTATTTGTTTCTGTTTCCGTCTTTTCTTAGACCATTCCAACCATTCTCTTTATATTGTTTAATCCATTTTCTAATCTCCACTGTATTTGTGGTTCCTAAAGAGAAAGCGACTTGATATTGAGATTCGCCTGCTAGTATTCGTTCCACTGCAAATTTTTTATCTTCGTATTTAAAAGATTTCTTACGAGGCTCTAAAGCTTCTTCTCCTTGTGCTTTAAAAACACCAACCCATTTTTTAATCTTCTTTCTGATATTATCTTTTTGCCTTGGTGTTGCATTTGGTGGATATTCTATTATTCCATCCAAATACAGTTTTACAATCCTTAGCTTTTCTTCTTTTGTATAGACCATATATTATTGTCCTCCTACCACTATTTTATAAAATAAAAACAGCCAACGATCTGGCTGTTGTTAGGAAGACAATTTTATTATCTTAATTTATCTAAATATACTTTATATGTCTTTTCATCAAAAGCACATATGATGACTGTTTCAATATTCTTACTTTTATATTGTTTTATTGTGTTGATGGCGATACTTGAGGCTTCCTCTAATGGATATCTGAATACGCCTGTGGATATGGATGGAAACGCAATAGTTTTAACACCCAATTTATCCGCAATTTGCAAAGATTTTTGATAGCAAGAACGTAATGTTTCTGCGGGATTTGGGTTTGAATAATATCTTGGTCCAACTGTATGAATAATATATTTTTGTTTTAAGTTATAAGCTTTTGACACTTTAGCATCACCAGGTTCGCAACCGCCTAATGTGCAGCATTCTTTTAATAGTTCTGGTCCCGCTGCACGATGAATTGCACCATCAACACCGCCACCACCAAGTAGATCTTCATTCGCCGCGTTCACTATCGCTTCAACTTCACTACCTAATTTGGTTATATCACCAAGGATTACTTCTACAATCATTGTTCGACACCATAAGTGATGACATATAACAAATCATACACAAGCTTTTCTTCTTTGCTTGCCATCAACTTAACTGGATAGTTTCCGCCTTCATCATATGGTTGATGGACTATAGAGATTAATGAACCACAAGTACACAAATATGTTGATGAAACATAATATTGATTAGATATAGATTTAGATACTAAACCAACATAATTATTATTCTCTACATAAGTTGTTATATTTAACTGTTTTTCATCTGTGATTGTGAATGCTGATTCTACTGAATACCCTTCCAATGAAGGAACACTATTTTGGAACGCAGTTAATGCAGTTTCGATTCCACCTTCACAATTGTATGTAACATATATCTCATTCATTTCATTCTTAGATGATATGAGTAATTGATTATCTTGGTAATTGATTGCCACCAGTTCGGTTGGCCTTGGATGATCAGTGGAACAAGCGTTTTGTATAAACGATAACAGGTTGCTATATATGGTTTTGCTTTCTTCGCTTGGATGGTATTCATCTTCTTTGTGATTATATTTGATGGATAGATATGCAAGAAGACCTGCAATATCAGAAACCACCATTAGACCCATGGCAAAAAGAGCAAAGATTCTTCTTTCTTTCTTTTTCTTTTGTTCTTCGCTCTCTTCTGGGAGCTTAACTAAAACATTTTTATCTTCCATATTTAACTATTATTTGGGTTAATATAATTATATATTATTACATCCATGTTAGTAATATAAGGGGTATTAGATGGATAACAAAACCAAAAGATTTGATAAAGCATTTCTCTTGTTTCTTATAGGACAAGTTTTTATGATGCTTGGTCTTATAGATTACGCTTCATCTATTAAGGTTCTTTCAGATTGGTTATTTATCTTTTCATTATTAGAGATTGTTGGTGTCATTCTTATGATTGTGGCGTCAACGATGCTATACGAATTTAACAAAAACTATTTCTATTTCTTTATAACATCGGTTATTTGTTTATTCGTCAACTTACTTGCTACCTTTGGTGAGGAATCCACAGAAGATCTCACTATCGCAGTGGCAAGAGGTTTAGGCATAACTGGTGACATATTATTATGTGTTAGCTATGTCTATTTCTTCTTAGGAACAAGAGACTACTTCTTGGAGAATGAGTTAGATAAGAATGCTAAGAGATGTAAGTATAGTTGTTTTGTTGTAGTTATACTAACTATTGTTATTAATCTCATGTCTTTCATGAGAACAGTACCTGTAGTTCAAACCAATGTCATCGCAGCATCTATATTTAAGTATGGATGTGTCGCTATGAAGTTAGGTTTATATGTATACATCTTTGTTATTCTTTTGCTTATGAAGAAAACAACAGATAAGAAAAGAAAGGAGACAAATAATAATGAAAAAGAATAATAAGTTCCTTTCTTTTATTAAAAGATATCCTTTCATCTTAGCGTGTTCTATTATCATTCCTCCTTTAATCACCACAGGTCAATATCTCATTTCTAGTAATTTTGAAATATTCCATAACGACTATTACACCGGGGAAAGACTGGATATTGATGATAGTAAATTTGAATTAACTGGTATTAAGAAAATTGGAAAAGTATCACAAACATCATCCAACTACTCCTATCAAGGTGCAGCTTGTTATAAAGATAAATATGTAGTTGTTTTAGATGGCTTAGAAGCTATTCAAATATATAACTCATATAATATGAAATTACTTCATCATATTAATGGTGACTTTAATCGTGATTGGCACTGCAACCAAGCTTTCTTTGGAGATTCATATTATAAGATGAGTGATGAATATCCATTGTTCTATATATCAATGGAACACAAGAATATCCATTCCACGATTGCTTTCCGTATTTATAGTAGAGGCGGTACATACAATATCGAAGAAGTACAAACTATTAAGTTAGCCTTCGATAAAGAAGAAGATACGATATATTATCCAAATTCATATTATGACTTTGATGAAGGTCTTATCTATTACGGTGGCTATACCGAAAATAACTACATGAGATCTGATAGTAATAAACTTAAGTACTATGTATTCTCAATGCCATTCTATAAAGAAGAGTATTTTGAACTCCATACTTCTGAAGCATTAGAGTCATTTGAATTAGCAAGTGAAACAGCGACACAAGGTGGATTCATTTCCAATAGTCATTTATATCAAACATTCTCATTCGGTTCTAAGACCGACCCTTTAAGAGCGCCCGTAATGAGAATTGTAGATTTAAAAAATAAAACCATTATTAAAGAATATAAAAACCTTGGTGAACAATTTGGAGTATATGCTGAGTTTGAACACCTCGCAATTAATGACCAAGGTAAAATGATTTCATTAGGAAATCCATTAGATATATATGAATTTGAATACAAAGCGGATTAATTATTGTTAATCATATTAAGGAAATATATTATTTTTATAGAAACAAAGGAGACATATTAAATGGAAAAAGCTTCAAAGGTTATGTATAGCATTGCCAACTTCTTCACATGGATCATCGCTATCTTATGTATTGTTGGTATCGTATTCTCTGGTCTTGCTATGGCAGGCAAACTCATTGAATGGGGTTGGACAGGCGAAGGTGAAAATCCATTCTTAGGTGTTGGATCATTAGTCACATTAATCATTGTGTTAATCGTTTGCTTAATCACCATTGCTATGGTTAGAAGAGCTAAGGCTGATAATTCCTCCAAAGCATGGGACGTTTTATTCCTTATCTTAGGTATCTTCCAAGGCAATATCTTCTACGTCTTGGGTGGATTATTCGGAATAATCGCTGTTAGAAAATAAAGAAAAAATGAAAGCAAAAAGCCTTTCCGTTGTGGAAGGGCTTTTTTAATAAAGTTCAGTAATATAATTTGTTTCTATTAATTTAAATTTTTCAAATAATTCTTTTCCGTTGAATATTTCAACTTTATATGTTTTATTTTTGACATCAAGAGCATAGACACGATAAAGTCTATAATTGTCCTCATATTCAATGGCTTTTTCAACTTCTTTTGAAGATAAATGAAAACCATCAAGTCTGTTTGTTGTTGTGGTTTTAACTTCTATATATATCTTTTTGCCAGTTTCATCAAAAGAAGTAATATCATAACCCAAGGTATCATCTTCTAATGAATTGTGATCGGCCGTTAAATTTAAAGATAAGGAAGCAAGTTTGTTATTTTCGTCAATAACAATTAACTTTTCGCCAATAAGCCCTTTGCGTTCATTTTTTTGCTGACTTTTTTGATGATTAATTTTTTTGGGGTAATTGTGTTTTTTTGTTAATGCGGTAGTTTTTCTGTCTTTTGTTCCGTTTTTGGTATATGTCCCTATAAACTTTGTTAGTTCTTCATCATCAATAACAAGGTCGTCAGCATCATCCATTTGTTGAATTACGGCAGCTGATTTTATGGTTTTGTTTTGAGTTGCATTTGTTTCGATTTCGCTATTAACTGGTTTAGCGCCTCTTAAATATTCTCTATAGCCATCTGGCTTATATATGAAATGCATGAATTCCCAAGTAGTAATACAGGGTATTGTTTTTTTAACTTCAAGATAAAACTCATAGAGCTTATTTCTTTTTGTGGTCAGGGTGTCATTGTTTGAAAACTCAAGTCCGAATACTTTCAAAAGTATATCTACATCAGTATTAACATAGATTGGCATCCACTCATCTTTGTTATATAAGTATGTCAACTTAGCTTTAAATACTTGAGGAAGTATTGATTCATCTATTTTATCAATGTCGTGTTCTTTGGCTGCAGAAATTACTTTTTGCATCTCTTTATTTATGGTTTTATAAACATCAATTTCGTTTTCACCATATTTGCAATACTTTTGATTCTTTCTTTTGAATACATATTTACCATCAATGTTTTGAATGCCAAATTTTTGAAAACCACATTGCCCATTAATATGTATATCTCCTAAATCATTGAGTGTGTTATCAATCCAATAACACATAGTGTCTCTATCACCTTTAGCAAAACAAAAATCCTGTAAGGAAAGATTTGGTAGTTTATCTGGTCCAAACAAATCTAAAAATTGTTCTAATAACTCATAATTCTTTTTCTCTCTACGAATAATAATTTGAAATTTTGTTTTAAAGAAGTTTTGGTAGCGAGAAATAAAAGTGGTCAACTCATTCGTGTTGTTCATACATTTTCTCCTATTCGAATTCGTCTGATTGAGCTCCAAAATCGAATTCGCCTTTTTTGATTTCTTCTTGTTCTTTGTCTATGTTAATAAATATTTGCATAGATTTAATAAAAGGTAGTCCCGCTCTGAAGTATGGAACATCACTGCCATTAAAGACGTTTGTAAAAGTTTTGTTTTGAAGAGGACTTAAAACATCTAAACATAGTTGTTGAATCCCTTTAACAAACTTTCTATAAAGATCTCTTTGTGGCGCGACATAGAATTTATGGAAACCTAAGTTGTCTTTTGGTTGATTTTTCAAGACAAAGAACAAATCATGGATTGAGCACCCCCAACTTCTGTTTTCCCAATTTTTAAGTTCAATATCATTCAGAATCTTAATAAATCTATTCATAACATCTGGTCTAACATATCTCATAAAGCGTGATTCTGTGGATGACTCTGGATAATAATCAGGTACTAATTTACCTTTATCATCTCTTTTATTTAATTCATATGTTTTATCCCTGTAGATATTTATTGTTAAAATGCCTGATTGCTTGTCATCCAATGCTTCAATGCTGATTTGCATTTTATTAAAGCCATTATGGTCCAGACATTGGCAAAAGAACTGTTGATAATCTCTATCTGGTTTTTCATTAACACCTATTTCTCGGAATACTCTGAAGCCATGGTATCCTTTCTTTTCCAACTTTGCGCATTCTTCAGGAATTTTATTAAGGCTACCACCAGAAGCTAGTAATACTAAATCTTCTTCACTATTGCAGCCTTTCATAAGTCCACAAATGTGATACTTTTTATCATCTTTGTGCCTTTCAACGTATTTATCAACTTTGTAATTTAATAGAAAATCTTGAACGTTTTTAGCTTGATATTGTTTAGCATAAAAATCTAAGTTTTTGCCGTATTCATCAAAAGCATCCAAATCCACGCCTTCAAGTAAAGCAATATTATCTTCTCTACATGCTAGTTCAATTCTTGAAACTACTTGAATATCTTTAATCTTTGTTTCACCAGTTAATAAGTAATCCAAAGTTACATCAAAGATTTCTGATATTTTTACTAGGATTTCTGTTTCTGGATCGCTATTACCTTTTTCCCATTTACTAATGGTTTTATCGCTAACGAAAAGAAGCTTAGCAAGTTCCGCTTGCGTCATGTTTCTAGATTCTCTTAAATCTTTAATTCTTGAACCTAATTTTGTTGTTTTCATTGTCTTGTCTCCATTCTACCATATCAGGCACTTTCAATTTATTAAAAAAGCAATAGATTTAGTACCTATGCTTTGAAGAGAAAAGACAATCATTATTAAAAAACTCTCTACGAATTGGAGAGTTGTAAAGGATTCTATGAAAGATGCTTAATAACCTTATATGTTATGCCGGTTACAGTAAAGACCCCGCTAGCAATTGAGACAACAATTACCGGCACACCTAGTCCTGCAGCAATTATTTGTTCCTTGAAAGAATCAAAAAGTGTTATGAAAGAAAGCATCGCTTTAGCTAATGGAGGCAAAAGTGCATTAATACTTCGGATGATAAGCGTAAAAGATTCTGTAATAAAATTCATACCTTAATTTTGCGTTGTTATTTTATTAAAATAAAGGCTTTTTCTTTTATAATATATTTATTAACATGTAAAACGGTATTCCCCTTGGGAATACGATAAATGAATATTTATATAATAAATATATTATAGGTACCGGATGTGGTACTTATTTTTTAATAGAAAGCGCCACGATCGTTTCGCAATGAGCGGTCATTGGGAACATATCCACAGGCTGTATATATGTAACATCATAGGATTGTTTTAGATATTCTAAGTCTCTTGCTAATGTTTCTGGGTCACAGGAAATATAGATGATTTGAGGAACCTTCTTATTTATAAGTGTGGATAAGAATTTCTCATCACTACCTTTTCTCGGTGGATCCATAATAACGATATCTAAATCACCATCATAGCTATTGATGAATTCACCTGCATCTCCGCAGTGGAATTCGATATTAGATATATTGTTACGCTTAGCGTTTTCAATTGCGTTCTTATGTGCGTCTTTAACTATTTCTACAGATATAACTCTTTTTGCGTTCTTACTAGCAATTAATCCAATTGTTCCTACACCTGAGTATGCATCTAAGACTACTTGTTCTTTATTGATATCAATCAAATCTAAAGCGGTCTTATATAATACTTCTACTTGTTCAGGATTAACTTGGAAGAAACTAGATGGAGATATTTCAAAAGTAAGTCCTAAGATATCATCTTTAATAAATCCTGGACCATATAATATCTTTTCTTTATTTCCTAAGATAACATTCGTGTGTCTAGAATTAACATTCTCCACGATAGATGTTATCTCTGGATGTAATTTAATTAATGCATCTACAAAGTTTCTTTGTCCTGGGAAGTTAAGCATAGATGTGACTAGGACCACCATGAGTTCGTTATAGTGGTAGCTAGTTCTAATTAATACATATCTTAATATTCCACGACCATTATCTTCGTTATATGTTGGGATACCCATTTTCTTAATGAGTTCTTTTATATCCCATAAGATAGATGCCGCTCGTTTATCTTCAATCATGCATTCCTTTGTAGGAATAATTTCATGAGAGTTTTCTTTATAAAAACCATATACAACATTACCTTTTCTATCTTTAGCGAATGGTACTTGGATTTTATTTCTATAATGATATGGATCTTTCATACCAATACAGTCATTAACTTTAGTGTCTATCTTTGCGATTCTCTTTATCGCATTCTTCACTCTATTAGTTTTATATTCTAATTGTTTCTGATAGTTAATTTGTTGATACTGACAACCACCACAGGATGTGCATATCTTACACTTAGGTTGAATTCTATCTTTAGATATAGTGTGAAGTTTTCTTACTTTACCAAAATAGACTCCCGCTCGTTGATAGAGGATTTCTATATCCGCTTCTTCACCTATGAATAAGCCATCACAAAAGATGATGTCTTTTTGATATTTAACGACACCTTTACCTTCGCTAGATATATCTATACATTTACCTTTGACTATCTTATTCATATTTATTTGCTTTTTACATTATAATGTAGTCAGCATCAAAATTAAATTATGGCGAACTTATTTAACAAAAGAATACTCTATGTGTTACCACTGGTAACTCTTTTACTCAGTGGTTGTCATAAGAATAAACCAACACCCACTCCCATAAATGATGACAAATTTAAAACTATAGAAATATACGCTACTAACGACTTCCATGGTTCTGTGGAAGAAGAGAACAATAATATGGGTCTTAAGAAATGGGCGACATATCTTAAGAGTAAAGGTGAGCAACAAAACACCTTATTAATTGATCAAGGTGATACTTGGCAAGGTTCTATATATTCTAACTATAATCATGGTGAACTAATCACTGATGTGATGAACTATATCCACTACGACGCCAGAAGTGTCGGTAACCATGATTTTGACTGGGGTATGGATTATATCGCCAGTAACACCGCGAGAAGCTATAACGGATATAGCACACCTGTACTCGCAGGTAATGTATATGATTATGACTTTGATACCAAAACTATTGGTACAGTTCATCAATCACAACTAGGTGTTAAAAGTGTTACTTATACATTAGAAAACGGCCTTAAAGTGGGTATCTTGGGTGGTATTGGTCATGACCAAATATCATCAATATGTTCCTTATACACAAAGGATATTTGTTTTACTGACCATATCGCTTTCATCAAAGAAGAAGCCACACATTTAAGAAATGATGAACATTGTGATGTCGTTATCGCTAGTATCCATACTGGACAAAACAGTGTTAAATACCAAGGATTAGCGTCTTATGTTGATTTAGTGTTATGTGGCCATACACATACCGAAGAGAGTTCTAATGAAGGACTATTATGGTATTCACAAAATAAAGCTTATGGACAATCAATTGGCCACATTACACTTACATATGAAATAGAAAAGAAAGATATTACTAGTACACATATTGAATGTATTCAAGCCAAGACAGTTAAAGAATCAATCACCACGATTGATGCGAGTGTTGAAAGCCTTGTTAATACATATAATGCACAATGTAATAGCGCGGCTAACCAAGTAGTAGCGAGTAATGTGACTGGTCAATTCTATTCTAGTGATGCATTACCAAACTTAATGTGTAAAGCAATATATGATGAAGCTGTTAAAGAAGGACACGCAGATGTATTACTTTCATACGTGAATAATGCGCGTAAAAGTAAATATGGTGGTCAGTGGTATTATTCTGATTTATATGATGCCTTCCCATTTGATAATGTTGTCTATATCGCGGATATCACTGGAAGAGAATTCAAATACGAAATCAAAAGATATAACTACATCTATAGATCTAGTTCATTTACTGATACATCAATCGTTGACTCTAAGACATACAAGATAGCGGTTATTGATTATGTATATTTCCATACAGATGAGAACACTAGAGATTATGATTACTTCTCTGAAACAGGTGGTAGTTCTACGGTTACATTGCAAAAGAACTATCGTGAGATATTAAGAGATTGGTTAATTGAAAATCATTACAACACTGGTAGCTTATTAAGTGCTTCTAATTATTCCTCTGATTTATGGCAACATAATAGAGAACAATTACCATCCTAAATATAGATTTTTAAAGTTTTTTGTAAAAAATATTCAAAATGCCCCCTATTACTTTAGTAGGAGGTATTTTTTATGTCCCGAAGTGAATTTAGATATAACAAGAAAAGAAAACACTATGCTTATCTTTTCAAAGATATTGGCACATATCGCAGGAATTTGATTCTAACATCAAAGGCCACAAGGCTTGAACATCATAAAGCAAAGAAAAATGTTAAGTTGCAAAAACACCCTAATCCAAAAACTAATAAGGTAGCTTATGTTATTCCTATAATCTATGCAGATAATATAGATTCGTTTGATATAAAAATATTGAAATGGAAATTCGACAAAAATGATAAGCGCAAAATTAAACGTTTAAAAAAGCGTCATAAACTATAAATAAAAAAACAGCTAGGAAACCATTTGAGGTATATAGCTGTATTTCTATAATCGGATACGAAGCACTATTTCAGCAAATCACCGATATGTTCGTCGGTATCGAACTCGCATCAATTAAGACCGGTATATCAACCGACACAAGCATTTAAGCATATTAAATATTTTTATGCAAAGGATTTTAGAAAATGTGGGACTCAGATAATTGACAATATGTATTGTTTCAATCTTTCACAAGCATCTTTGACATTCGCAAATGAAGTTGCAAGGTTGATTCTAATATGACCTTCACCACCACTACCAAATTGTTTACCACAAGAGACAAATAAACCTGTTTGTCTTCTGAGGTGTCTAATAAATGCTTCGCTGTTATTTGATACTTTAGAGATATCCACCCATAAGAGATATGTGGCTTTTATATCAGTAACCTTTAACATAGGTAGTTCTTTATTAATGAAGTCCACAACATATTTCTTATTGTTATAGATGTATTCTCTCATCTCTTTATTCCACTCATCACCATATGTGAATGCGGCGATAGTCGCAGGAGAAGCAATATAATTTGGTTCACCAATATCATCCATACCAAAACCTTTTAAGAATTTCACTTTTATTGCTTCATCAGGGCACACTGCGATTGATGATTTGATACTTGCGATATTAAATGCTTTCGTAGGAGCGAATAACGCAATCGCATTATCAGTCACTGAAAGAATGGAATTATATTTATATCCTGGTTCAGTGATATCGCAATGTATTTCATCAGATATTAATAAAACATCATATTTCTCACATAAATCAACGATTCTTTTTAATTCTTCTTTAGACCATATTCTTCCAATTGGATTATGAGGATTACAAAGTATCATTGCTTTGTTATTTTCATCACTTAATAGGCTTTCTAAGTTATCAAAATCAATTTGATAGTTATCTTTATCAATTAGTCTATTTTCTTTCACTACGTGGCCATTATTCTCAATACAGTGATAAAAGACATGATAAACAGGAGATTGAATAATAACTCCTGAATGTGGAGGCACTAAATGTTTAAGAATTGAATCAATGGAAGCCACCACTCCAATGGAAAAGGCCATACACCTAGTATCTAAATCTAAATCATGATTTCTCTTAAACCAATTCTTATAACTTTCAAAATATTCCTCTGGACATTCCACATATCCAAAAGCGTCAACTTCCACGCGTTTAAGAATGGCTTCTTTGATTTCTGGGAGCACATGAAAATCCATATCCGCGACCCACATTGGAAGTTCGTCTTCTTTTAAGAGGTTCCATTTATAAGAACCTGTATTCTTGCGATTTACAAGTTCATCAAAATTATATTTATTCATCTTCCTTCACCACGATTTGGGTTTTAGATGGATCAACAAATAAAGCATCTAAAATGATTTCTTTAATTTTTGGAGCTTTGATAATTCCGGAATATGGATTCTTCACTGATTCAATTTCCGAAATGATATCCGCATCAACATTGGAACAATATTCAAAGCATAAATCAGTATTAACTAATTTAGTGTTAACTAGTTTGAGATTATCGATATAGCAAAGTCCTTGATGGGACTCAATCGTGCAATCAATAAATGTTAAATTCTTTGAATTCCACGCTAAATATTCACCGATAATTGTGCAGTTAATGACTGTGACATTTTCAGAATTCCAAAATGAATCTTTACTTCTTAATATGGAATTTCTAATCACAATGTTCTTCGCAGAATCAAAACAGTAGTTACCATCTAAATCTAGATTTTCAATTTCTACATTCTCACTATGGAAACCTAAATAGTCACCTTTGATTTTGACATTTGATAGTTTGATATCTTTACTATTCCAAAATGTTTCTTGGGCATTAGGAATATCACATTCTTCTAACACTACTTGTTCTGCATATCTAAAAGTCTTAGGAGCTTCAATCAAGCAGTTCTTCATCGTGATATTCTTTGTGTACCAAATACCACTTCTCGCGGTCTCTAAAAACTTACAGTCTTCAACGACAACATTTTTGGAATACCAGATTGGGTATTTCCATCTGAATTCAGTTTGATTAATAACTAAGTTAGAAGATTCTTTTAAAGGAGATTCACCATCTTCAAAAACACAGTGATAGATATTTGCATCAGATAACGCAAATAGGGCTCTTTCACCGGTATATGTTGAATCTTTAAGTTCTTTCATTATTTATTTCCGTTCATTAAGTCTTGGATAAATGGGACTTCAATTGTGGCGTCTAATCTTGGGAATAATTGTTCACCTTTATTAACAGTGACATTTTCAATACATCCAAAGTTATAGACGTTTTCATATTTCAATAAGTCACCTGTAACACCTAATTGTTCAAATAACTTATCACTCGCTCTGGTGAGGACTGGTTTTAATAACATACCAGCGATATAGATGGAGTTCGCTAAGTGGTTCATCACACTAGCGAGTTCTTCTTGTTTAGATTCGTCTTTCGCTAAAGCCCATGGAGTGGTTTCATCGATATATTTATTCGCACGATTAACAAGTTCATTAACCATAGAAATAGCTTCAGTAATCTTTAAGTCATCCATTAAGAATTCATATTGTTTGACTGTCTCTTTTGCGACGCTTTCTAAGTTACCATCAAATGATGTGACACATCCCTTATATGCAGGAATAACACCACCGAAGTATTTATTAATCATAGAAACGGTTCTATTTAATAAATTGCCTAATGAGTTAGCGAGGTCACTATTAACTCTTTCAACAAATTGTTCTGGTGAGAAGCTACCATCTTGTCCAAAGATGATTTCTCTAGCAAGATAATATCTCACTGCGTCAAGCCCAAAGTGTTCCACAAGTGGATATGGATCAACGACATTGCCTTTAGATTTGCTCATCTTGCTATCTTTCATCATTAATAAGCCATGAACAAATTCTCTATCAGGTTTTCTAAGTCCTAATGATTCAAGGAACATTGGCCAATAAATCGCGTGGAAACGTGTGATATCCGCGCCTAAGATGTGAATGGTTTCACATTCTGGGTCTTGCCAGAACTTATTGAATAATTCTGGATGATCACTATCGTAACCTAATGCGGTGATATAGTTAGTTAAAGCATCTAACCAAACATAGACAACGTGTTTTTCATTTTCTCTAATTGGGACACCCCAAGAGAAAGAGGTTCTGGAAACACATAAGTCATCTAAACCTGGTTTGATAAAAGTATTAATCATTTCGTTCTTACGAGATTCAGGAGTTAAAAACTTTGGATTCTCGTCATAGAACTTTAATAAAGCATCGACATATTTTTGTGTCTTAAAGAAATAAGCTTCTTCTTCGGCGACTTGCACTGGTCTACCACAGTCAGGACAAAGATGTTCTGGTCCCACTTGTGTATCAGTCCAGAATGATTCACATGGTGTGCAGTACCAACCTTGATATTTACCAAGGTAGATATCGCCTTTGTTATACATCTTAGTGAAGATATCTTGCACCACTTTGACGTGTCTATCTTGTGTGGTTCTAATAAAGTCATCATTAGAGATGTCTAATAATTTCCATAACTTGTGGAAACCTTCGACGATTTCATCGACGAATTGTTGTGGGGTTTTACCTGCGGCTAAAGCGTTCTTTTCAATCTTTTGTCCGTGTTCGTCTGCGCCTGTAAGGAAATAACATTCAAATCCTCTTAAGCGTTTATAACGGGCAAAAATATCAGTTAACACTGTGCAATAGGCGTGACCGATATGTAATTTCGCACTCGGATAGTAGATCGGAGTGGTAATATAGAATCTTTTCTTTTCCATGGCAAATGAGCCTCCTATTAAGTAAACATATTATAAAAGAAAACCGCTTAAAGCGGTAATCTTATGCAATAAATTATAAAGAAAATAGTTTTTCAAATATTCAAAACTAAGTTTATTGCATATTTTTTCGCACTTTATATGCAGTATTTAAATATATAAGCAGAAATGTTCTAACTAGCCTCATTCTTTTCTTAATCGATTAGATTAATAATGTATTTTTCTAAAATGTGTTTATATAGTTTTGGTTCTGAATCCACAAAGATATCGTAATAAACATCAACACTATTTGGATAAATATCCACAGATTGGATTACCCCTTCTTCTTCATTAAAAGCAAAATATTCAAATCTTACTCGATCTCCAGTTTTATATTTTGGCTCAAATTCAACAACCTTATATTCATCAACTTCTTCGTAGTCACTTTGATTTCCACATCTTCTTAAATAATCAAGGCCTCCATCAACCGAACAAGCACCGCAAGAACAGGAAACGAAATTATGGCGATATTTGCTTTGAATAATATCACCACATTTTTTACATTTGATTGCGTTTTTAGTTAATATTTTTGCTTTCATATTCTTGATTTCTCCATCTGAACAAATTGTTGTAAAAGAGCCATTGGTCGTATAACATTTAGTTAGAGAGATACGTTCTCTCACTATTAACCGGCTCTAACTAACCAAGGTCAATAGTAGACTCGCGATTATCACAAGGATGATCGCTTTTTTTATTCAAGTCATTGCCTCTTCCTCCTTACGAGTGAAGGAGTCTAGAGAGGAACGCATCCCACCGATTACTCGGCAGGAATAATTTCACATATTTTCATGTGAAAACAAACATTATTTCTAGGACTAATTTAATACCCCTTATTTATATTTATAATCTAAATAAACTTAGAAGAATAATGCTAAGATAAATATAAATAGGGGTAAAATCATTAAAATATTTTTTAAATTCTCAATAAAAGTGCCTTCATTCAATGCATATTCTAAAAATAATTGATAATTATTCTTAACCACTTATAATTTTATTGTCCTTATTGGGAGGATAACTTATGAAATATGATGTCATTATCGTAGGAGCAGGTCCTAGCGGTTATATGTGCGCATATGAACTAGCCGCAAAAAAGCCTGAACTAAAAATTCTTCTATTAGATAGGGGCAAGAATATCTACGAGCGTAAGTGTCCAATCCTAGAACATAAATTAGAAAAATGTCCAATTAATCAAAACGGTATTAGAGGCTGTTTTCCAGCCTGTAGTATTACAAGTGGCTTCGGCGGCGCTGGAGCGTACTCTGATGGTAAATTCAATATCACCACTGAATTCGGTGGATGGTTAACAGATTATATCTCTCCTGATGACTTATTAGATATTATCCACTATGTCGATGATATTAATCTTTCTTTTGGCGCCACTAAAGTGATTACCAATCCTGAAACTGACAAAGTCAGAGAAATTGAACACCGCGCGATGAGTGTGGGTGTCAAATTATTAAGAAGCCAAGTGAGACACTTAGGAACAGAAGAAAACTTGAAGATCTTATCTCGTATCTATGATCACTTAGCGAAGCAAATCGATATGAGATTCTGCACCAGAGTGAGCGATATCATCTTAAAAGATAACAGAGTTAACGGTATCAAATTAGAAAATGGTGAAGAGATTGAATCTAACTATGTTGTTCTCTGTGTCGGTAGAGAAGGAAGTAAATGGTTAAATGAATTATTCGACCGTTACCAAATTCCTCAATCACAAACACAAGTCGATATCGGTGTTCGTGTCGAATGTCCAAATATCGTCATGGAAGAAATTAATAAAAACCTATACGAAGGTAAGTTCTTATATAAGACCACTATCGGAAGTTCAGTGAGAACATTCTGCGCTAATCCAGGTGGTCACGTGGTTATGGAAAACTACGAAGGTGTTGTTAATGTTAACGGTCACTCTTATAACGACCCAAAACTCTCCAGTAACAACACAAACTTTGCTTTACTTGTGACCCACCACTTCGAAGAACCGTTCAAGAAACCTAATGAATACGCACTTAAAGTGTCTTCCTTAGCCAATCAATTAGCCTGTGGTTCTGTCATCGTCCAAAAATATGGTGATATCAAGTTAGGCAGAAGAAGTACAAAGAAGAGAATTGAAGAAGGCTTTGTCAGGCC
>JAFZRR010000029.1 GCA_017619815.1 Bacilli bacterium
CTTTGCCTTTCTAATATAATCTGTCACTGGAATCTTTGATGTACAGGAATATGAACAAAGTCCACATTCAATACATCTTAATGGATTTAACATTTTGATTCTTGGTTTATCAAGCGTTTTCACTGCGTTCATAATTTGCACTGGTTCAAGATGAACTGGACAAGATAAAACACAGCTACCACATCTAACACATGGTTCTTCTTTATATTCAGTTTTATTAAGGACAATCACGGAAGTAACTGTCTTTGTGACGATAATATCGTCGCTTGGAACAGAGACACCCATCATTGGTCCACCTAAAATGAAGATCTTCTCTTTTTCTGGATCTTTGTAGCCGCCACATAAAGGAATTAAATCTTTAATGGATGTGCCTACGCGAACGCGGAAGTTCTTTGGATAATTGATTCCATCACCCGTAATAGTAATGAAACGTTTATTAACTGCAATGTTGTATTTAATGGCTTTATAAATACCTACCATTGTGGAGACATTGAAATTAATGATTCCACGGTTGGATGGTAATTCACCTGGTTTTAATCTAATACCAGTGGCATTTTTAATCATTTCTACTTCCCAACCTTGTGGATAGTAGTTACCAACACAGCATAATTCAATACCAGAACCTTCATATTCTTTTAAAACTTGTTTAAAGACTTTCTTAATGTCTGTGTATTTTGATTTGATACAAATCTTTGCGTGTTTGCAGCCGAAAGCTTGCATTGCATACTTTGTGCCTTCTACAACACGATATGGATATTCGAGCATTAATCTATGGTCTGCGGTAATATATGGTTCACATTCAATACCATTAACTAAAACCATATTAATTGGTTTGTCAGTTTGGAATTTAACATATGTCGGGAATGATGAACCACCTAAACCAACACAAGCACAGTTCTTTAAAATTTCCACCATATCATCCTTGGTTAAGGCCGCAATTTCTTCTGGTGTTCTTATCTTTAAAGAAGGATCTAATGTTTCAAGACCATCATTCTCAATCTTGATAAAATCAGTCAACTTACCACTTCTGTGGTAATGTTTTTCAAGTCCCACAAATGTACCAGAGCATGTCGCATGAATTGGTTGATCAAAAAATGCCGCGTGTCTAATACCAATAACTTGGGAATAATAAACGTGGTCGCCTTCTTTAATATAAAGTTCAGCATTTGGACATCTTGCGTTGCCCATAGCGATATAAACATACTTAGGTTGAGTATATCTAATTGCAGGAAGTTGTCCTGTGAGCTTTTTGGTATCTTTGATATGGTTGACTTTTACGATCATAATCTAATTTTAGAACAGGTATAAGAATATAACAAAGGAAAATACTTTTGAAGTATTTATTTACTATATAGTGTTACTTTTTATGGAACTTGTTTATTAAAGACTTTTTAAATCGATGATAATTTGCTTATTTCGAGGACTCATTTTCTCAGGCATATCATCTAAAGAACAGAAGAATAGTTTCTTAACTTCACTTAATTGAGGTTTGAGTTCTCCTGAATAATCGCGACAAATATAGACGCAATCAACACCGTAAATTTCATCACCATTGAAATAAACATAGTGAGTAATTTCACCAGAATATACTTTGAATAGTTCTAACCTATTTGCAATAAGTCCCGTCTCTTCTTTTAGTTCTCTTTTAGCTGCATCTTCTGCGGATTCTTTGAGGTCGATCCCACCACCAGGAAAATCGAAGAAGCCATCATCGGATCTTTCTTCTAAAAGTACCTGATTTTGATTATTTATGACGATGACCACTGAGTGTGGAAGCACAAGTGGCATATGTCCTGTTTTCTCTCTAAGTTTTTTCAAGTAATCCGCCATATTAGACCTCGCTAATAATGACTACACCATTACCTTTAACGGTGCATTCTTTACCATAAGGGAGGAAGAATGTATCAAACTTTTGGAATTTCATTCCATCTACTGTTCCTTCACCATCAATGAATGTAAAACTTACGAAGGAATCACGATTGGCTTTGATGACCAATTCTTTATTGAATGATTCGCGTTTCACTTTAAAATACTGGTTATCCGCTAATACAGAATCTTGATTTTTGATGAACTTATAACTTGAATAGTCAATAACCTTGAGTGCTTTCTCAATATGAAGCTCTCTGGGGTTGCCATCTTTATCTAATCTATTATAATCAAATAGGCGATAAGTGAGGTCGCTATTTTGTTGGATTTCAATTAACCTCATACCAGCACCGATTGCATGAATGGTTCCTGGGTTAATAACGAAGGTATCACCAGGTTTTACATGAACAAAATTAAGAGCTTCTAAAATTGTTCCATCATTGAGTCTTTTTTCAATATCTTCTTTTGAACTATTTTCTTTTAATCCAATGTAAAGACCCGCTCCATCATCTGCATCGATAATGTGCCACATCTCACTTTTACCAAATGAGTTTTCGTTTTTTAAAGCATAGTCATCACTTGGATGAACTTGCACTGATAAATCTCTTTTGGCATCGATAAGTTTTATAAGTAATGGAAAATATGGGAATCTTGTTTGTGCGGGACCCACATCTTCTTTTGTTACTACTTTATTAAGTTCAAGACCTTTGTATTCACCTTCAGCAATAATACTGCTATTACCATCACGTAAAGATAATTCCCAAAGCTCTGAAATAACTTCTTGATCACCTTTGCCATATTTTTGGAAGTATTGGCCTCCCCAGATATATGACTTCACAACTGGTTTCAATTTAACAATTTTTTCCATACCAGTTTATTGTATCAAATTTATACTGATTTGTTTTTCGCAAATTACGTGAAATATGCATTTTTCAACGATTTTGTCGTTAAAAAAATCTCAAAAAGTAATTATATATATTTCACCCGAAATTC
>JAFZRR010000002.1 GCA_017619815.1 Bacilli bacterium
AGAGGAACATATGAAGGCTTCGTCGAAAGAGGCACACATGTTGAAGGGCATTCCGATGTTTCAACAGGTTATGACCACTTAAATGAACTAGGTGTCAGAGCGGTGCAACTATTGCCAATCTTTGATCACGACAATGATGAATCTGATAAAAATAACTATAACTGGGGATATAATCCTCTTAACTACAACTGTGTTGAGGGTGCTTATTCAAGCGATCCAACCAGTCCAATGAAGAGAATTAGAGAACTCAAGAATCTCGTTCTTCAATTAAGCAAAACCGATAATCATACACGCGTCATTATGGATGTTGTCTATAACCACGTTTCTCGTGCTTCTGCTTCTTCATTTACAAAATTAATGCCTAAATATTATTTCCGTTATTCAAGAAGTGGTGAGTACACAAATGGTTCTGGTTGTTCTAATGAAGTTAAATCAGAAAACTACATGGTGAGAAAGTTCATCGTTGATAGCGTTATGTATTGGGCTAAAGAATACAAGATTAAAGGATTTAGATTCGACCTCATGGGTTTAATCGATACTGAAACCATGAGAGCAGTTAAAGATTCTTTATATGCCTATGATAAAGATATTTATGTATATGGTGAAGGCTGGACTGGCGGCGGTTATGGTGAAATGGAAGAAGTTTCTCCAGGCAACTGGCAAACCGTTCCTGAAACTGTCAATAATACAGTCGGTACTACCACAGATAAGATTTATTCCATGCTTTATCCATCAAGCACCTCTCCAGGTTACTTAGGTGGTTTCAATGATAGTGGACGTAACGCCCTTAGAGGCGGAAATGACCAAGGTTGGGGTTCCTCATCTCATCTTCCAGGTTGGGGCTTTATGCAAAAAGGTAGCGATGCTTCCGCGGATGATAGAGGTGCTGTCGCTGATATGATTTGGGGTATTGCAACCGGTAAAGGTGGCAATCCAAAACAAACTATCAATTACGCATCTTGTCACGATAACTGGACAGTATTTGACCAACTCTATTACACATTAGGCGATTCTGGAAACGGAGTGGCGCCTTCATATAAATATGTGATGGATGGTTCTACGACCGCCCATGCGTTGATATTTGCCTCTAATGGTGCTGCATTTATGCTAGGTGGCGAAGAAATCTTTAGAACTAAAGAATTAGATGCCGCTGCAAGAGACGAAGTGTCTCCAAATACATATGAAAAGATGTATAGCAGATATTGCTCTCATAACTCATACAATTCTCCATTAAGTGTTAACTCATATAAATGGGGTAATAAAATTACTGCTCATGGTGTCAGTTATACTGGCTACTTTGAAGCATTCCAAAAGATGGTGAAATTACATCACACAATGGATAAATTCCCATACGAATCTAGCGGATTCCCATACCATCAAACCAGCGCGGGCAATGCAATCGACAACATTTCCTGGAATGGTAATGGCAAAAATGGTGCCTATCAAGGTTCTGCAGGATTCCAACTCGATGAATATTTCATCTTTACTGCCGGTCGCAACTGGGCTTATATCGGTAGCGATGCTCATACATGGACCAAATTATATGATTTCGGCGAATGGAAACACGGTGATTATGGCAACTCTGTTGATATTGGTAATTACGCTAATGATACTGGCTGTGCCATTGTCATATTTAGAAGAGGATAAGGAGGAGCGAATATGAAAAAGTTAATATTATTATTAATTCCCGCGGCTTTATTAGCCTTAACTGGTTGTAAAAATACTCCAGATGAGCCAGTGGAGCCAGAACCAGAAATTCCTTATGTTGATCCTGACCGCAAAAAGGATTTAACGGTTAATTTCTTCTTAGACTATTCTCATTCCGAAGAACCATTCTTTGTTTATGAATGGTATACCTTAGTTCCTATGGGTGTTTGCCCGGAAGAAGCGAGACTTACTTCCGAAGACGCAAGCGACCCATTATTCCCAGTCTTTGTTTGCTGGTCTGAATATTCCTCATCTATTGATGATAGTCATGCTTGGAATTTCAAAACCGATTCAAAAACGGGTAAAATTCTTAATCTTTATGGCATTTGGACAAGTGCTGAATAAATAGGAGATTTTTTATGAAAAAGCTTAGTCTTCTCTTTTTAGTAGCGATGAGTTTATCACTCGTCGGCTGCAATCCTGGTAAAAGTGGGGGAGATACACCAGAACCACCAACACCAGAACCACCAACACCTGGTGAAAGACATGACGTCGATATCGACGTTCCAGTCTACACTCCACTCAGTGAACCAGCAGTGTATTTCCATTATTGGAGAAAAGACTGCACCTACAATCGCTGGGATATGTGGATTTGGGAAAAAGACCACAATGGTGGTGCTTTCAGTTTCAACTACAAGGATGATTGGGGTGTCATCGCAGCCTACGCTTTAAGCTCATGGGAAGAACCTTTAACAAATACATTAGGCTTTATTGTTAGAAAAGGTGGAGATTCCTGGGAAGACAAAGACTTAGGTGGTAGCGATAAATATCTCGACTTCTCATTATTTGAAGCTGATGCTACCGGTTCTTACCATGTCTATCTTATTTCTGGACAAACCGATATCTATACCGATCCAGAAGGACATGTTAAAGGCACAATTAAGCAAGCCTCATTCCCAAAAATTAACATTCTATCTGCCGCGACCAACTTAGAGATGAAATCTTGGTCTTTAAAAGAAAATGGCGTAGAAATCATGGGTAACGCCAGCGCTGGTAACGTGAGACGTATTTATCAAAACTTACCAGATGGCAAAACCGTTGATTTTGCAAAGAAATATGAATTATCTGTCGTCTTTAAAGATGATACGAGCGCAAAAGCTATCGTTAGTAAGTTCTTATTATTCGGTAGCGAAGAATTCGGCAATTTATATAACTATGATGGCGACGATCTCGGTGTCACAGTTTCTAGCACAGGCACCGAATTCAAAGTTTGGTCTCCATTATCTTCAAGTGTCAAAGTCAGAATTTATGATAGTGGTACACCTGCTGCCATTTCCGGCGGTAGCGATGTTCATCAAGAATACCAAATGACAAAGGGCGAAAAAGGCGTTTGGTCTTATCACCACACCAGCCAATTATATGGAAAATATTACACCTATGTAGTCACAAACGAAGCTTATACCGAAAAAGAAACAGTTGACCCATACGCAAAGAGTGCAGGCGTCAATGGTGCTCGTGGTATGATCGTTAACTTCGCAGAAACCAATCCAAATGGTTGGAATTCTATCTCTCCATGGCCATATGAAAGAAAGACATTAACAGTTTATGAAACACACGTTGCCGATGTCACATCTTCTGAAACATGGACTGGTACAGAAAGCAAACGTAAATTATTTGCTGGTATGTATGAAACTGGTACCACATATACCGAAAACGGTACAACAGTGACCACCGGTTTTGATCACATTAAAGAATTAGGCGTTAACGCTGTACAAATTCTTCCATTCTATGATCAAGCCAATGATGAAATTAATACCGAATTTAACTGGGGCTATAATCCTCTTAACTATAATGTTTTAGAAGGTTCTTATTCCTCTAATCCATATGATGGTGCAGTGAGAATTAGAGAATTCAAAGAATTAGTCAAAGCTTACAATGGTTCTAATATCAACATCATTATGGACGTCGTTTATAACCACGTTGCCGGCGCACTTGGTTGTAACTTTGATGTCTTGGTTCCAGGATATTACTTCCGTTATAACGGAGATGGTTCCTATAGTAATGGTTCTGGTTGTGGTAATGAAACCGCAAGTGAACATTACATGATGAGAAAATTCATGATCGACAGCACAGTCTTCTGGGCTAAAGAATATAAACTCGGTGGTTTCAGATTTGACCTTATGGGATTGCATGATTTAGATACCATGGAAGAAATCGTTAAGGCTCTTAAAGAAGTCAACCCAGCCATCGTCGTTTATGGCGAACCTTGGAGTGGTGGAACTTCCCCATTACCAGATAGCGATTCCGCAAAACAAATCAATGGTAATAAATACGAAGGTTATGGTGCCTTTAACGATAAGATTCGTGATGCTTTAATCAAAGGCGGTCTTGCCGCACCTACAGAAGTCGGTTGGATTACCAATAGAACTAGCAATATCGGTAATGCTGATATGAATATGCTCACAAAGGGCATTAAAGGTATGACCGCAACAAGTAACAATGATCCTGAAAAGGCTGTTAACTATGTTACATGTCACGATAACCGCACATTATACGATAGATTCATCGCTACAAAGAAATATACCGCTGCTGATGCGGAAATCTTAGAAAAGATGAACGTCTTAGCGAACTCTGTGATTTTCACATCACAAGGTACATCCTTCATGTTAGCAGGTGAAGAATTCTTAAGAACAAAACAAGGAAATGAAAATTCATACAATGCTTCCTATGCAGTTAATGAATTAGATTATTCCTTAAAGATCGATCACCCAGCAATGATGGAAAGTTATAAGAAACTTATTAGCTTAAAGCAATCATTTGGTGGTTTATGGTTAGATAAGGATCATAACGAAGCTATTAGTGTGAATACTACAAGCGATGGCTCAATGATTTCTTATAAGTTAAATGATGGTTTACAAGAATACTACATCATCCACGCGAATGGCTTACAAGCTAATAACGT
Source organism: Bacilli bacterium (assembly GCA_017619815.1). Taxonomy (GTDB): domain Bacteria; phylum Bacillota_I; class Bacilli_A; order RFN20; family CAG-826; genus RUG13091. The sequence goes on from JAFZRR010000002.1 coordinate 4,610, forward strand.
CGTTAATTTATCAGATTATACTTTGTATTGGTCCACATTACACGGAAGTACCAAAGTCTTATCCGCGGAAACCGCAATTGGACAATACGAAACAGTTATCGCTTATAAATCCTTATAAACAAATCTAAGTTTTTATAAACAAAAGGGGTGTGAAAGCACCTCTTTTAATATATTTATTAAAATAAATTGAAAAAAGTGTATTTAATTTTTAGAACTTCGTAGCTATAATAATTTCATAGGATATATTCAGCACGCAAAAAACATTTGTTAGTTTTTAAAAGTGTATTTTCGGCGCTGGATATAAAAAACGAAAGGAGATTTCATTAATGAAATTTAAGACAGTCCTATTACCATGTGCCATCGCAGCATTAATGCTCGTAGGTTGTACCGGTAACAAACCAGCCGGTGAAGACTTAAAAGGCACATACAATGTCACTCTTTGGGTTTCCGAAGTTGCAGGTGTCGCTGATCAATTCAAACAACAAATCAGAGCCTTTGAAGCATTACCAGAAAACGAAGGCATCAAATTCGTTGAAACAATTGAAGGCGTTTCCGAATCCAGCTCCGCAACACAAGTTTTGACAGACGTCGACGCTGCCGCCGACATTTACTGCTTTGCTCAAGACCAAACAGCTCGTTTGATCGAAGGTGGTGCTTTAGCTAAATTAGGTAAAGCTGCTGCTGATAAAGTAAGAGCAGAAAACGATGCAGGTTCAGTCCTCGCAGTTACAGGTGGAAATGACTTGTACGCATATCCACTCACATCCGACAACGGATACTTCATGTACTATGATAAGAGTGTTATCGGTGATACCGATCTCACAGACTTCGAAGCTTTACTCGCAAAATGCGAAAGCACAAGTCACTCATTTACATTTGCCGCAAGTGATTCAGCTTGGTATTTAGCCAGCTGGTTCTTCGGAACAGGTTGTACATCCACATGGACAACAGACGAATCCGGCACAATCAATGGTGTTGTTGATACATTCAACTCTGCCAATGGTTTAATCGCTGCTAAAGGCTTATACAAACTCGTTAAGTCCACAGCTCACAAAGACGCATCTTCAGTCTCCGCATTCGAAGATGCCACACCAGCCGCTATCGTCGTTTCCGGTACATGGGATTACACAACAGCCGCCGGCATTTTAGGCGAAAACTTAGGCGTTGCTGAATTACCAAAATTCCACGTTGGTAGTGAAGCATACCACTTAGGTTCCTTCTCTGGTAACAAATTATTAGGTGTCAAACCACAAGCTGATGCCAAGAGAGCTGCTGTTTTAAGTAAATTAGCTCTTTACTTAACAGGCGAACAATGCCAAAAAGAAAGATTTAATGAATTTGCTTGGGGTCCAAGTAACAAAGTCGCTCAAGCTTCTGAAGAAGTCTTAGCTAACCCAGCACTTGCTGCTTTAGCAAAACAAAACCAATATGCCAAACCACAAGGCCAAATCCATGGTTCTTGGTGGGATATCGCAAAAGTTATCGCTACAGATGTCAAAGCCACAGATGGTTCTGATGCAGCATTACAAGCTGCTTTAGATGCATATGCTGCTAAATTAGCAGATATCTTCGAAGTCCATCCATGGGGCATCGTTGGTAGTATGGCCGAATCTGGCTGGTCCACCAACATCGAAATGACACAAAATGCAAACGGTACATGGGAAATCACCTATGAATTCGCAGTCGATACTGAATTCAAAGTCCGCTGCGGTGGAGACTGGGATACCTTCAATACCTTAGCACGCACATTACCAGATGGTATTATTCTTGCTGATAATGGCAATCTTAAAGTTGTCACTGCTGGCGCATACAAACTCGTTGTTGATCCAGTTGCATTAACATTAGTCATTACTGCTGCATAATCACAGCTATTTAGGGTTGGGGTCTTTTGACCCCAGCCCTTTGTTTTATTACATAAAAGTTAAAAGTATAGGAGGAATTATGAAACAATATACCGACCTAGAATACTTAAAACTTAGTGGCCCAGAGAAATTCGCAAATAAGTTCTCAAGGTTCTTTTTTGGAATTCCCCATGCGTTACTAAAATTTTTAAAAGCGATCGGTAGATTCTTCGCTAATATCGGCAAGAAGATCGCTCACGTATTTGTTAATATTTACCGCACCTTTGTGTGTGGTGATTGGAAAACAAGGGTGTCGTATTTCATCATGGGATTTGGTAACCTCTCCCGTGGTCAAATTTTAAGAGGTCTTTTATTCCTTATTTTCCAAATTGTTTTTATAGGTTACATCGCCATCTGGGGCTGGAAATGGCTCGCTCAAATGGGCACATTAGGCACCGTTGGTCCTGAAGAAATCTATGATGAGATATATGATTCATATATCACTATCTATCATGATAACTCATTTAAGATTTTGCTTTATTCAGTTTTGACTCTCTTCTTCTGCGTTGGATATATCGTTACTTGGTATTTCAATATCGAGCAAAATAGAATTGCTGAAGAAATCATCGGTTCAAGCAAGAGAAAGGCCTTAAAGAAAGCTTGCAAGAAAGAATTGAAGGCTGCTCAAGATGATGCCGCAAAAGAAGAAATTAAAGCTCGCTATAAAGCTGAAATTGAAGCTGTTCCTGTGAAGAAACTCAGAAGTGGTAAGGATGACGTTAGATCATTGGTCGACGATCAATTCCACAAAACACTTCTTGCTCTTCCGTTAATTGGTATTTTGATTTTTACCGTTATGCCAATCGTCTTCATGATTCTTGTTGCATTTACAAATTATGATGGCGCACATAATGGTTATTCAAATAACTTATTCCACTGGGTGGGATGGGATAACTTCAATACCATGCTCAACTGGAAAACCGGAAACAAAGCATATTCCGCAGCGTTCGGTGAAATCTTGGCATGGACATTAATGTGGTCTGTATTCGCAACCTTTACCTGCTACTTCTTAGGTATGTTCGTTGCGATTATGATAAATAAGAAAGGAATTAAGTTAAAGAAAGTCTGGAGAACAATTCTTGTTCTTACCATCGCTATTCCACAATTTATTTCCTTGTTATACGTTTCCAAATTATTCGCTGATAAAGGTATTGTTCTAACTTATTTACAAAAATGGTTCCACGTGCCTGAAACATTCTCATTCTATGGTCCTAACGCAACCGCTTGGACCGCAAGAATTACCGTTGTTGTAATTAACATTTGGATTGGTATTCCATACCTCATGTTGATGGCGACAGGTATCTTAATGAATATTCCAGAAGATTTATATGAATCCGCAAAGATCGATGGTGCGAACGTTTTCCAACAATATGTGAAGATTACGCTTCCTTACATCATGTTCATTACCGGTCCATATCTATTGACCAGCTTTATTGGAAATATGAATAACTTTAACGTTATCTTCTTATTAACTGGTGGTGCTCCAACAAATGCTGCAGCTTCAGCTGCATCTGGTTCCGTTGGTTACACCGATTTATTAATTACATGGTTATTTAAAATGACAACAGGTGCGAACTCCGAATACTACATGGCTTCTGTCGTTGGTATTATGATCTTCGTTGTCACCGCGTTTATAGCGATGATTGTCTATAACGTCATGCCATCCACAAAGAACGAGGAGGATTATCAATAATGAGTGAAGAAGAAAAGAAAGTAGTCGCTCAAGAAGCAACAAATAATCCTACCGCTGGTGAAGTTTCAGTTAACTCTCTTGCATACACAACTGGTCAAGAAGTTGTTAAGGCAGAAAAGAAAGAAAAGAGACACATGGGCTTAAAGGCCAAGAGAATTCTCGGCAATACAGTTGTTTATATTGTATTAGTCATTATGAGTATCATCTGGCTCGCTCCATTTGTCTGCATTGTTTTGCAATCATTCCGTTGCGAATCAACCTGGATGACAGGTTACATCATTCCACATAAGTGGGGATTTGATAATTATGTAAGGTTATTTAAAAACACAAAATTCCCAAGATGGTTCTTAAATACCACAATTATTTCAATTGCAACTGCAGCATTGCAGTTAATCATCATACTTTGTATGAGTTATACCCTTTCTCGTTTGAGATTCAAAGGTAGAAAAGCTTTAATGAACGCGATGCTTGTCTTGGGCTTATTCCCTGGCATTCTCGGTATGATTATTCTCTACCGTATTCTCGCAGACTTAAACTTAACTCAACAAAACGCTATTCCGGGATTAATTCTCGTTTACACCGCGAGTAGTGGTATGGGTTATTACGTCTCTAAAGGCTTCTTTGATACATTACCAAAGAGCTTAGACGAAGCAGCCCGTGTCGATGGTGCGAATAGAGCGCAAGTTCTCTTCAAGGTCATCTTACCACTCTCCAAACCAATCGTTATTTATACATTATTGACATCATTCATGGGTCCATGGGGCGACTTCGTGTTCGCACGTTATGTCTCATTCGGTACCTCTGATGGTATGAACGTCGCTGTTGGTTTACAGAACATGTTAGGATCTGCAGGTAGCATTAATGCTAACTACACAACATTCTGTGCTGGCGGTGTGGTAGTCGCAATTCCAATCACAATCTTATTTATGTGCTTACAAAAATACTACGTCGAAGGTGTTACCGGCGGCGCGGTTAAAGGATAGGAGAATTAATTTATGGCAAGAGTAAAATTAACTAATGTTAAGAAAATCTATCAAGGCAATGTTACTGCCGTTCATGATTTTAACCTTGATATCGCGGATAAAGAATTTATCGTCTTCGTCGGTCCATCTGGATGTGGTAAATCCACAACCTTAAGAATGGTCGCAGGCTTAGAAGATATTAGTGAAGGTACCGTTGAAATCGATGGTGAAGTCGTTAACGACTTACAACCAAAAGACCGCCACATTTCCATGGTCTTCCAAAACTACGCCTTATATCCACACTTAACAGTTTTTGAAAACATGGCATTCCCACTCAGATTGTTACGTCATCCAAAGATGTCACAAGATGAAATTTATCGCCGTGTTACCGAAGCTGCTGAAGTCTTAGGTATTACACAATACTTAAATAGAAAACCAAAAGCCCTTTCCGGTGGTCAAAGACAACGTGTCGCTATCGGTAGAGCGATGGTTAAAGATTGTAAAGTCTTCTTAATGGATGAACCATTATCTAACTTAGATGCTAAGTTACGTAACCAAATGAGAGCGGAAATCATCCTCTTAAGAAAGAAGATTGATACAACATTTATTTACGTCACACATGACCAAACTGAAGCTATGACTTTAGGTGATAGAATCGTCATTATGAAAGATGGTTTCATCATGCAAGTCGGCAGCCCATCTCAAGTCTTCGATAAACCAGACAACTTATTCGTTGCTGAATTTATCGGTGCTCCAAAGATGAACATCGTCAAGACCAATCTTGTTAAAGAAGGTTCTAAATACTATGTCACACCATTCGGTAGCAAGATCTTAGTCGATGGTGAAAAAGGCGATGAACTCAAGAAGAGAGGATACGATTCTCAAGAAATCTTACTTGGCTTCCGTCCAGAACATACCGTTTTAGCTAAGAAAGCTGAAGGCGCATGTCACGCGACAATCGCGGTTAACGAAATGATGGGTAGTGAATTACACTTACACGTCGTAACAGACGATGGTGCTCCAGTTATTATTAGAGTTCCAACCATTCAACTTAACGATAAAGAAAGAGAAGAAATGGTGGCAGGTAAAGAAATTTACTTCACATTTGAAGGAAAAGTCATGCACTTCTTCAACCCTGAAACTGAAGTTTCATTATTCTATGATGAACCAGTAACTTTGGAAGAAGTTAATGAAAAAGTCGAAGAAATCAAAAAAGACGTCAAAGAATTAAAGGAAAAGGAATAGTTTATGGCTGAAGAAAAGAAAAATTCTAGCGGTCTTTTCAAGAATCTAACCATTATCTTTACATCCATTTTCTGCTTTGCGGCAGCTGCAGCTGGTATTGTTAAAGCGATTATGGCTATTTCTAAAGTCAAATCACCACAAACATGGACAGAGTTTTGGATTTATATAGCCGTTGCAGTAGCCTACCTCATTTGGCTAGTTATCTATTTAGCCTTTGTGGGAATGAATAAGAAGGTCTGGGTGTTAGGTATTCTTAATATTCTCTTCACCATTATTGGTGGAATCTTCTTCATTTTTTGGAAACCAGATCCACTTCATAATCCAGGTTTCTTAGAAGAAGAACAAAAGAATAAGAAAGATAATTCCTTCGATAAGGTACTCGGTGTTACAGACGCTGAATAATATATAAAAATCTAATAAGGTGGTCTTCGGACCATCTTTTTATTTTCTTTAAGAAAGTATGTGAAATAGAATAAAAGTAAGAGAGATTTTTATATGAAAACGAAATTTGTTGTTAACATTATTCATCGTCCAGAATTATCTCCTGAATACGCCGAAAAATCTTCTGGTGTGAAAGAAACTTCTGTTCAAGATGAATCCTTAAAGATTTTTGAATTCCAACAAGAAACCGCACATAAGAACGGTTTAAAAACCACAATCCAAATTACATATGCATCCTTATTTAGTGATGTCATTGTTAAACTCGCCAAAGAACACCACGAAAAATACGGTGATGAAATTGGTTTATCCTTATTAGGTCTCCCATGTAAGGAATTTAGGCAAAAATACAAAACAGAAGATTTCTGTATTTGGATGTTCTCTGATAAACAAAAAGAAGAGATCGTCGATGATGTCTTTAAGATGTTTTATGACAAATTTGGTTTTTATCCAGAATCTACAGGCAGCTATTTCATGGATGCCTATACGATTAATTATATTAAAAAGAAATATCCAAGCGTGAAATGCGCGATTGCGACATGCTGGGAAGAAGGTCCAAAAGCCTATCATACATGCAATAACTCTTGGTATACCTTCATGGATGGTGGTCCATGGAATCCTTGGATTCCTAGTAAAATCAATTCTCACTGTCCTGCAATAAATAAAGATGATGACAGTGGCATTGTTGCTATTCCACACTTATCACGTGACCTTTTAGCCTGTTTTGACGGAAACGGTTCCAATTTCGGTACCCATCCACAGAACGTTTTAAGAGGCATGATTTACTATAAAGATGGCGACAGAATCGAATATCCATATTTATATAACCTTATTGACCAATACCGTCATTTAGGCAAATACAATAATGGCTATGCTTACAATATGATGTTCGTTGGACCAGGTTGGTTAAACCAAAAAGGCCGTTGGGAATGTCCTTATGAATTATTAAAACAATCCTATGAAGATGGAATGAGATATTATGGTGAGCTCAAAAAGAAAGGCGAACTCCTCGATTTAACCATGAGCGAATTTGCAGATTTCTATAGAAGTGAGCACCCAGACTATCTCGATAGTGAAAATGCCTTATGGAAAGACATCCTTTATGGAAGTCAAAAACAATATTTCTGGTACGCTGACCCATTCTTTAGAACTTGTTTAGACTTTAACCAAGGTGGTGCGATGATTGACTTACGTCCATACGTCGCCAGAATCCCACAAAAAGTGGGTATTGGAACAGAACATGTTTATGACGCCAGCTATCCATATTTAATCCAAGCTAATTATCGCGCTGGATACTTCACGCATTATGCCGGTGCGGGTACAGTCGCATCATGTAAGGTGAGTTATCACGGACACGAAACAGATTTATGCTTATGCCGAACATTAGCAAAGTTTGAAAAAGTAAATGGTGATGTTGTGATTACCGCAAATCCTGTCAGCGTGGAACTTGATGGATTAGAAATACTCATACAGTCCATCCTTACATTCAAAAAGGGTGAAGGTAAACTCTTTATCGAAAGAAAGATAATTAACGACCTAAAGGGCGAAAAAGTGACATTTAAAGAATATTTCACCGGTGCATTCGGTTTGAATGAATATCAATCTGACTTATCCAAGGTCACTTTAGGTGTTGATGACGATGTTATGAAATACCAATACTTAGGTAGAAAAATAAACAAAGTAGGAAAGAAAGCGTTTGTGAATATTCCTGACGTTTTAACAAATATTTCCTATACCGGTGATGTTGATAGCTTTGAAGTGGAAGAAGGCATTGCCTTTAGCCCATGCTACAAACTCGCCGCTTATAAGACCACAGATAAGGGAGGAATTAAAACATGTCTCAATCTAGCAAAGGGAAATTAAATTACCGCTGTCCATCATGTTTCATGAGAGACATTGATATGGATATGTTCTTTGATGAAGAAAAGAAAGAATACTATTGCCTTAGATGTGGTTTCCACGGACAAGAGGATGAAGTTCTTCGTTTAAACGAACAAGCTAAATATCGTTATAAAGCTATGAAAAAGAGAGTGGTGTCTTTTGGTGAAGACAACGAACCACTCGTCATGAAAGATCATAAAGCAGGAGAACAATAATATATGATTCTTGGTATTGATGTTTCCACTTATTTGGAACAACAAAAATATGCTCATTCAAAATACTATAAAGATGGCAAAGAAGTTGATCCATTTGCTTTAATGCGCGCAAACGGGGTGGAATATCTCCGCACGAGAATATGGAATGACCCATATGATGAAAACGGTAATCCATATTTAGGTGGAACTTGCGACTTAAATAATTATTTACAGCTTTGCGATGTTTTAAAGAAATATGGTTTTAAACAAGTAGTGGACTTCCATTATTCCGACTTCTGGGCGGATCCAAGCAAACAAAACCTTCCAAAAGCCTGGGCTAATTATAATTTTGAACAACTCTTAGAAGCGGTTTATACATTTACCAAAGAATCACTTTTAAAGATTAAATTTAAAGGTATTGATGTAAGCTATATCCAAACCGGTAATGAAATTACCCATGGTATGCTTAGACCTTTAGGGGCAATCAATTATGAATCTGATAATCCATATAAAAACTTCGCAGAAATTCTTAAAGTCGCGAGAAAAGCCTGCAAAGAAGTTTATCCAAATGTGAAGATTATCATCCATTTAGAAGAATCATTTAACCAAGATTTATACCGCCGCATTATTAACGGTTTAAAGAGAAACGGTTTAGAGATTGATGTTATTGGAACATCATATTATCCATTTTGGCATCACAGTTTTGCCGAATATTTTGCTAATATGGATATGGTACAAAAAGAATTTGATATCCCCGTCATGAACGTGGAACTCGGTTATCCATTTACATTAGATGACTATCTTCCTGATGAAAGTGGTAAACCAAAACATTTAGTTATCAACGCTGATAACAAAGAAGATTTCTTAAAAATGCTTCCTTACCCAGTTGATGAAGAGGGACAAGCCAATTTCGTGAGAGAATTCTTAAGACTCGCCAAAGAACACAACTTGCAAGGTGCCTTCTACTGGGAACCAGTTTGGATTCCAGGAGAAAACATTTGTTGGGGTTCTCGTGCTGGACAAAACTATCAGCACACAAACGAGAAAGACACTCGTAACGAATGGGCGAACCAATGCTTATTTGATTACCAAGGAAATGCTTTAAAAGCATTAGATGAGTTTAAAAACGATGGCAAATAAAAAAGAAATACTATTCTTCACCCTTTTAGCGCTTATCGTCGGTTTGTTCGCGGTAGGTTCTATTGCTGCGTTTATTTATGCCGCTTATGACGCTAACGAAAAAGGTATCGTTTTCGGTGTCACTTTCGAACTCGTATATATGGGTTTATTCTTTGTCGTTCAATTCTTTGCTATCTTAATGTCCATCAAAGCGGTGCAAAACGGTTCGTTTATCTTCTCCGAATTAACGCATATTAGAAATAACGCAAAGATTAGAAGTAAACCTGCAGCGATTATCGCTTTAGTGTTTGCGGTTATTAATCTTGCCTTATTCGTTTATGCCTTATTAGTGGTTTTACCAGTAAACGTCCCAATGTTTAACTTCCCGTTAGCCTTATTCCTTGCGGTATTACCGACCTCAATTACCATATTAACGATTGCTATATTTTTCTATATATATCCATTCATTTTCTTACAAAAAGGAGAATAACATTATGAAAAAAAGCCTAGTATTACTTCCTATCCTCGCCTTAGGAATGCTTTCAGGGTGCACTGGAAATAAAGAACCAGACATGACAAGAGATGATAGCAAAATCGCCTCTGATTCTTTATTTGTTCAAAAAGTAGAAAACATCCCTGAAGAATTCATCATGGGTGTTGATGCTTCAAGCGTGATCGCTGAAGAAGAAAGTGGTGTTAAATACTATAACCACGAAGGAGTACAAGAAGATCCATTAAAGATTCTTTCCGATAACGGTGTGAATTACATCCGTGTCCGTATTTGGAATGATCCATACGATTCCAAAGGAAGAGGATACGGTGGTGGAAATAACGATTTAGCTAAAGCTATTGAAATCGGTAAACGTGCGACTAAATACAAAATGAAATTATTGGTCGACTTCCATTATTCCGACTTCTGGGCAGATCCCGCAAAACAATACGCCCCAAAAGCTTGGAAAGATATGGATTTAGACACTAAAAAAGTCGCTTTATATGATTTCACCAAAGACTGCTTAACCCAATTAAAGAAAGCAGGCGTCGTTGTCGGCATGGTTCAAGTCGGTAACGAAACCAGTGGTGGCAAGATGGCTGGTGAAACCAGATTCTCCTATTTCGCCGTCTTATTTAACGAAGGTGCGAGGGCGGTAAGAGAAGTTTGTCCAAAAGCTTATGTCGCTTGTCACTTTGCTAATCCAGAAAAATCCGCAAACTATTATGACTGGGCCGCAAAGATGAACCAATACGGTGTTGATTACGACGTTTTCGGTTCTTCTTATTATCCATATTGGCACGGAACACTCGATAACTTAGGTACAGTTTTAGACACAATTGCAAAGCAATATAACAAGAAAGTTATGGTTTTAGAAACTTCCTATGCTTATTCAACAGAAAACACAGACTTCTGGGCTAACACAATTAGTGAAAGCACAAACGTGGAAAAACCATATCCATATACAATCGCTGGTCAAGCTAATTCCGTCAGAGATATCGCTGATACAGTTTGCAATAAAATGACAAACGGTATCGGTATCTGCTACTGGGAAGGCACATGGATTTCTGTCGGTACAGAATCATTTGAAGCCAACCAATTAAAATGGGAAAAATATGGTTCTGGTTGGGCTAGTAGCTATGCTAAGGACTATGATCCAAAAGATGCCGGTCAATGGTATGGCGGTTGTGCAGTGGAAAACCAAGCGTTCTTTGATGAACATGGTAAAGCCCTTGAATCATTAAAAGTATTTAACTTAATGAGATATGGCAATGATGCACCTAAATACATTGATGGTATTGAAGATGCAAAAATTAGCTACTATAACTATGAAGATTTCACTCTTCCTGAAACAGTGAATGTTATTTATAACGATAATTCCAGAAGTGCTATTCCAGTGACTTGGGAAGACTTCGATATTCCTGCCGCAAAAGCAGCTGGTAACGCCAAATATACAATTAACGGTGTTGCCGGTGGACAAGCGGTCAAATGTTACTTAACAATTTTGGAAAAGAACTTCGTCCAAAACTATAGTTTTGAAGATGGTATGAATCCATGGGTTATGACCAATAATGGCGCCGCGTTAAGTGATGTTCATAAAGTACAAATTACACAAGAAAACCCATTAACCGGTAAATCAGCATTCCATTTCTGGTCACAAGAAGCTGATTGTGTTAATTTCGAAGTTGAACAAACTGTGACATTAGAGACTTCTGGAACATATAAATTCCAAATCTCCATCATGGGTGGTGCGGATACTGGAGGCGCTGATCCAACCAAGCAAGATATCTATGCTTACGTTAAGGTTAATGACACTGTTTATCAACAATCTGGTAAGATCACTTCTTATGACAACTGGGCTGATATAAAAATCACTAATATTCAATACACTTTAGGTGATACAATAAAGGTAGGAATTCACGTCAATTGTTCCGAGGCAAAAGTTTGGGGCGATATTGATGACGCGATGCTTAATTTGGTTCTCTAATTATGAAAAAAACACCTTTTAATCTTCTTGCTGTATTAGTAGTATCTTCATCCCTTCTTTGTGGTTGCAACAATAAACCAAAAGAACCCGTGGATGATGATCCTATTCCGATGCAATTCGAGAAAAACGATGATTACGTTTATGAAGATGTCGGTAATGAAAACAAATCTGCAGGATATGAAGTTTTCGTCCGCTCATTCTATGACAGCAACGGTGATGGCGTCGGTGATTTAAATGGTGTAAAAGCAAAGATTCCTTATCTCGCGGATTTAGGTATTAAAACCGTTTGGTTAATGCCGATTTTCCCATCTCCATCATATCATGGATATGATATTACAAATTATTACGCAGTTAATGGCCAATACGGTACATTGAATGATTTTGATGCTTTAGTCGCAGAAGCTAATAGATATAGTGTCGACATTATGCTCGATATGGTATTTAATCATTGCTCCAAAAATCACCAATGGTTTAAGGATGCTAAGCAAGACTATCAAAATAACAATACAAGTCCAGATAGCAAGAAAGATTGGTTCAATTTCCAAAGCGATGGTTCTTATGAATGTGGCTTTGGTAGTGATATGCCAGACTTCAATCTTGATTGTGAAGCAGTGAGAGATGAATTAGAAAACATCACTAGTTTCTGGATTGGCCATGGTGTTAAAGGCTTTAGACTTGATGCGGTTTTATATTATTACCGCGAAAACGTCACCAAGAACGCACAATTCTTGAACTGGTTAGTGGATACCGCTCATAAGTATGATCCAAACTTCTATTTCGTTGGTGAATGCTGGACCACTGATGCTTCATTAAATAACTATTTCGCATCGAAATGCGATTCCTTCTTCAGATTCTCAACCGCTATGGGTGGTGACTATTGCTTTGTCAACTACATGAAAGGTAAAGGAACAGCAAAGACCTTATTAACCACAATTGAGAAGAATGAGAAATACATTAAGAGCAGAAATCCAAATTCATATTCATCATATTTCTTAAGCAATCACGATCAAGATCGTGTTGGTAATAACTTTGATGAAATGCAAAATAAATGTGCCGCTTCATTCTATATGCTTTTACCAGGTACACCTTATATGTACTATGGCGAAGAAATTGGAATGTTAGGAAAGAGAATCACTTCTCCAGATGATTTCTCTGATGTGAGAAGAAGACTTCCAATGATTTGGTCCAAAGATGACAAAACTGGTGAATGTGCATTCCCAGAAACAAGCCGTCCAGATTTAAAGAGAAACGAACAAGTTGAACTCGGTGTTAATGACCGTTTACAAGAGAAATTCTCTGTTGTTAAACACTATAAGAAAGTCCTTAACATTCGTAACAAATATAACGTCTTCAAACAAGGTACATTTACCTCATTATTCTCTGATTTACAAACTGATGAAAGAACAGTTTATGCATTCAAAATTTCATTAGGTAATGACTATGTCATTGTTGTGCATAATGCCGCAGCAAATAACGTCCAAGTTCATTCCCCAGGAACCGAGATTATTGATCAAATTAATACATCTCATAGAATTCCAACATTAGAGAACGAAACATTAACATTAGGCGCTTACTCCACAGTCTTGATGCGATAAGCGATAAACATTTATGAAAAGAAGCGGAAATAATCCGCTTTTTTTGACTAAATATTTTTCTATGCATATACGTGTGCTAATATATAAATAGCAAATTTTCTTTTGGAGGTTTTGTTATGGCATATGGATTAACATATGACTTCTTAATGGGTCAATGTATCGAAGCGCATAATTATTTCGGCGCGCACTTTGTAAAACAAGATGGTGTGGATGGAGTAGTTTTTAGATTATATGCCCCATGCGCAAACGACGTTTCCGTCATCGGTGAATGGAATGGCTGGGATGTCGGTGCTAATAAAATGAACAAAATTGATGACTGTGGTATTTGGGAAATATTTGTTCCAGGATTATCCAATTATCAATCATATAAATTCCATTTCTTAAACGCGAAAGGTAAATACGTCGATAAAATCGACCCATTTGCATTCTTCGCAGAAATGAGACCAGGAACATGCTCAAAGTTATTTGATAACAAGAATTTCGCTTGGCATGATGATCCATGGATGAAATCGAGAACTCGTAACTTTGATAGTGCCATGTCTATTTATGAAATGCACTTAGGTTCTTGGTACGGCAAAGCCGAAGATGGTCATACATTAAGTTATGAAGAAATCGCTGATAAGTTAATTCCATACATCAAAGGTATGGGTTATACACATGTGGAAATGATGCCACTTGTCCAATATCCATTTGATGGATCTTGGGGTTATCAAGGAACCGGCTTCTTCGCCATTGACTCAAGATATGGCAATCCATTCCAATTAATGAGTTTAATCGATAGATTACATCAAGCCGGAATCGGCGCGATTATCGACTTCGCTCCTGTCCACTTTGCTAAAGATAAATGGGCTTTAGCGGAATACGATGGCACAAAGATGTTTGAATATAACAATAGATGGAGAGTTTCTCCTTGGGGTTCATATCAATTTGATTTAGGAAAAGACCCCGTTAGAAGCTTCTTAATGAGTGCAATCAATTACTTCGTCGACTATTTCCATTTCGACGGCGTACGTGTCGATGCGGTCAGTAATATCATTTATTACAATGGCGATTCCTCTATCGGCCTCAATGATGGTGCAGTCGAATTCATCAAGAGACTTAACGCCAAAATGCATATCGCTCATGACTCAGTCATGATGATTGCGGAAGACTCAACCGCATTCGCTGGAACCACAAAACCAACCGAACAAGGTGGTTTAGGATTTGACTATAAGTGGGACTTGGGCTGGATGAACGATACCCTCAAGTACTATGCACTTGATCCAATCTATAAGAAATATGACCATAACAAACTCACCTTCTCGATGGCGTATTTCTATGCGGATAACTTTATGCTTCCTCTTTCCCATGATGAAGTTGTCCACGGAAAAGGCACAATTATTAATAAGATGTGGGGCGATTATGATCAAAAATTCGCTTTACTCAGAAACTTATATACATATCAATTCGGCCACCCAGGAAAGAAACTCAACTTCATGGGCAATGAATTAGGTACATTTGATGAATGGAATGAGAATAGGGGACTTCAATGGAATTTGAAACAATTCCCAAAACACGACTCTTTGAGTCGTATGATTCATGACTTAAATGAAATTTATAAATATCATAAAGCCATGCATTATCAAGAACATAACCCCGAAAGATTCCATTGGTTAATGGTCGATAATAAAGACCAATCCGTCTTCGCTTTTGAAAGAAAAGTTGATGATGATGTTTTGGTATTTGTTTACAACATGACCACAAATTATTATGATTACATAAGTATTCCAGTCATTGAACAGGGTGAATATGAAGAAATATTCAATTCTGACAAAGACATCTATAGTGGCTGGGGTCAATATAATGGTTTACCTGTTAAGAGTGAACCGGGTAGTTTCGAAGGTTTACCAGCACATATCACCATTAAGTTAGCGTGCTTAGGTGCTTGTATCTTCCGACTCAAACCAGTTGAAAAGAAGAAAACCACAAGAAAAACTACCAAGAAATAAGAAATTTAAGGGAGTTTAACATATATGTTTGAAAACAAAGCTGCTTTCAAGAAAGCTTTTACCGAGCGCATGCTCGAGCGTTATGGTGTGTCTGTGAATGACAGCCATATTTCCGAAAGATACGCAATTTTAGGTGAAATGGTTAGAGACTACGCAAACGTCGACTGGGGCCACACCAGAAATAAATCCATTAAAAGAGACCAAAAGACATTAATTTATTTCTCAATGGAATTCTTAATCGGTCGTCTTTTGATCAATAACATGCAAAACATGGGTATCTACGAAGTAGCCAAAGAAGGCTTAAAAGATATGGGCATGAATATCCATGAACTCGAAGAACAAGAATCCGATGCCGGTTTAGGCAATGGTGGTTTAGGCCGTCTTGCCGCTTGTTTTTTAGATTCCATTGCCTCTTTAGGATACTTAGGCCATGGTAACTGTATCCGTTACCAATACGGTTTCTTCCGTCAAAGAATTATTGATGGAAAACAAAAAGAATTCCCAGACCAATGGTTAACCAATGGTAACGTTTGGGAAATTAGACGTCCAAAATATGAAGTTGAAGTTTCTTTCTATGGAAACCCAGAGACATATTTAAAACCAGATGGAACATATGCGATTAGAACTGCAAATGCAGTTGTTGTTCGTGCCGTTCCATATGATATTCCAGTTGTTGGCTATAGAAATCACGTCACCAACTCTTTAAGACTTTGGAACGCTGAGCCAACCACTCACCATTTACCAAAGGACGTTTCTTTTGAAGACTACTTAAGAACTTTAGAAGAATTATGCCACGGCTTATATCCAGATGATTCCACAGAACACGGACGTATTTTACGTTTAAGACAACAATACTTCCTTGTTAGCAGTGGTATTCAATGCACATTAAAGAGCTATTTTAAACACCACGGCACATTAAAAGGTATTCATGAACACTACGTGTTCCAACTTAACGATACACACCCAATTTTAGCGATTCCAGAAATGATGAGAGTCATGATGGATGAATACGGCATGGGTTGGGATGAATCCTGGGAAGAAGTCAGACAATGTATGGCTTATACAAACCACACCGTTATGGCGGAAGCTTTAGAAAAATGGCCAGTTAACTATGTCCAAAACTTAATCCCACGTTGTTTTATGATCATTGAAGAAATCAATCGTCGTTTCAATATCCAAATGAACGCGATGGGCGTCAACGATGGTGAAAGATATGCGATGAACATCATCAAAGATGGTCAAATCCATATGACCAACTTAGCTATCTATACCGCTTTCTCCGTGAATGGTGTTGCGGCATTACATACTGAAATCTTAAAAGCATCTACATTTAAAGAATTCTATAAATTCATGCCTGAGAAGTTCAATAACAAGACCAACGGTGTCACTCATCGTAGATGGTTAATGAACTCTAACCCAGAACTCGCCAAATTAATTACTTCTAAGATTGGTGATTCTTGGTATCTCAATATGGAGAAGATTAAAGGCTTTGAAAAATATGCGGACAACAAGGACGTTTTAAAAGAACTTGGCAAGATCAAGCTTAATAATAAGAAAGCTTTAGCCAAATACGTCAAAGAAACACTCGATATCGACCTCGATGTGAATTCCATCTTTGATGTTCAAATTAAGCGTCTACACGCCTATAAACGTCAATTGCTCAATATTTTCCACATTATGTATCTCTACCAGAGAATGAAAACTGATCCAACATTCAGAATTTATCCTCACACATACATCTTTGGTGCGAAAGCCGCACCTAGCTATGTCTACGCGAAGAAGATTATTGAATTAATCCTCGCTGTCGCAAATGTCATTAATAATGATGAAGAAATTAGCAAATACTTAAAAGTTGTCTTTATCGAAAACTATGGTGTCTCTTTAGCCGAGCTCATCATTCCAGCAGCGGACGTTTCTGAACAAATCAGTACCGCAGGTAAAGAAGCTTCTGGTACAAGTAACATGAAACTCATGATGAATGGTGCGGTTACTTTAGGCACAATGGATGGTGCGAATATTGAAATCGCCGAATCCGCAGGTGAAGAAAACGAAGTTATCTTCGGTTTAAGAAATGAAGAAGTGGAAGAACTCAATAGAAACGGTTCTTATAACCCATGGGATATTTATAATTCCGACTATAGAGTGAAAAACGTCTTAGATTCCTTATTCTCTGGCGAATGGACAAACTATCGTCCAGACAAATTCAGAATGATCTTTGATGAAATCATGAATAACAGAGACTGCTACTTCATCCTCAAAGACTTTGATAGCTATGTCAAAGCTCAAGAAAAAGTTTCTGAACTCTATCAAAACAAACTCGGTTGGCAACGTATGTGTTTAATGAATATCGCTAACAGTGGTAAGTTCACAAGCGATAGAACCATCAAACAATACGCCGAAGAGATTTGGAAGTTAGAAAAGGTTAAATAATATGGCGAAAATTATCCTTGATGAATTATTTAAAGCGCAAGAACAATTAGACGCCACAATCGCCAAGAATCACGGCATTAGCTATGCCACAACAAGACATAGACGTTTAATGGCGTGTATCGTTGAAATCGGTGAATTAGCTAACGCCACAAGATGCTTCAAATACTGGTCCAATAAAGGTCCGGAAGTGGAAGAAAGAGTCCTTGATGAATATGCTGATGGATTGCATTTCTTCTTATCACTTGGTGTGGATATTAAAACTTCAAAAAGAAGTTATAATCTCACCAAACATGAAGACAACTTGACCGATCAATTCTTAGAAATATACCACCGTTTAGACGTATTTAAGAAAAAACAAGACGATGCGAGTTATATTAAAGCCTTCCAAGCATTCTTAAATCTTCTCCCATTACTGGGCTATAGATGGAAGAAATTAGAAAAGGCATATTATAAAAAACTTGGCGTCAATTACAACCGCCAAGAAACAAATTACTAATTAGTTAAATAGTATATTAGAGTAGGGTATCAATTTCCTCTTCGGAGAGGACAGTGATACCTTTTCTTTTTAATAACTCTGCAGTAACACCCATACCGTTAACGAGCTTACTGGAGAATGTACCATCATAAATCTTATGTGTACCACAGGAAGGAGAGTTCTCTTTTAAGATAGCGATCTTGATGCCTAAGTACATGCAAATATTAAGTGCGAGTTCAGCGCCAGCTTCAAAATTCTTCGTAACGTCTTTACCATCACTCATTTTGACGCGGTCTTTGACTCTTTCACTTGGTTTTCTTGGTGACTTTAATCCACCTTCCATTTCAGGGCAAAATGGAACAAGCTCGTATTTCTCTAATAATAGAGGAATTTTATCGTTGAGATTGTTCTTGCCGTTATATTTGGTGTTGTCACCCACTAAGCATGCAGAGATGAGAATCTTTTCCATAAACCGTAAATATTTTATATTTCAGGGGTTTGTTAATCAAGTTATAATATTTCCATGTCTACGAAAGAGTTCACTTATATACATAAGGGCAAAGAATATCGCCTTATTGTGACACGCAAACGCATGAAGAATATTCGCTATACTTATAAAGATGGTGTTTTTAGAGTGAGCGCACCTCATCTTTTTGTTACACAAAAACAAATTGAAGAAGGATTGGAAAAATACGCAGATAAATTGATTGCTTTAGATGTTAGAGAAAAGGCATCAGATGATTCATATATTTATCTTCTTGGAAATAGAGTTCCTTTAGAAGAAAGTGGTGAAATAAGATTTGATGATGAAACGTCCATAAAATACAAGAATCACGAAGACTTAAATAAAAAACTAATGAAATGGTTTTTAGTTCTTATTGAAAAACGACATCGTTATTATGAAAATATTATGGGTATAGATAAACCATATAAAGTTCGAGTAAGAAAAATGAGAACCAGATATGGATCTAACGCTAGCCACACTCATTCCATAACTTATTCCTCAATCTTGATGCATTATTCTGTGGATGTTATCGATTCCGTAATCGTTCACGAATTAGCGCACGACAAAGTGAGAAATCATTCAGAAAAGTTCTACAATGTAGTGTATAAGTATTGCCCGGAATATAAAGCTCTTCACAAGAGACTAAGGAAAGGAGAATTCGCATGATTAAAGAGATAACCAGCAAAGATAACAACAAGCTCAAACACGCTGCATCTTTAAAAGAAAGCAAGTATCGTAAAGAGTATAATGAATTCCTTTCCGAAGGATTTAAATCCTTAGAAATGGCTATGTTAGCAGGAAACGTCAAAGAGATCTTCACTGTTAAACCAATTGAAGGAATACCTAATGATATTACCCAATATCTTGTTAAAGAAGATCTCTTAAAGAAGATATCTTCAAGTAAGAATCCGGAAGGCGTTGTATTTGTTTGTAATATCGTAAATAGAAAACCTAAAAAACTCAATAAAGTAGTGTATCTCGACCATATCAATGATCCAGGTAATATGGGCACAATAATTAGAACTGCACTCGCGTTCGATTATGATGCGATTATCGTCAGTGAAGGTAGTTGTGATATCTATAACGAAAAAGTTGTTTCTGCGAGTAAAGGTGCTATCTTCTCGTTGCCAATTCTTCATGGTGAATTAAATGAATATAGAGAAGGACGAAAAGTGATCGTTTCCGCATTAAATGAAAAAGCAGTGGACATCAAAGATGTACAAAAACCAGATTCCTTCATCCTTGTAGTGGGCAATGAAGCTAATGGCGTGAGTGAAGCAATAATTGCTTCCGCGGACATTGTCACAAAGATAGAAATAAAGAATATTGATTCACTAAATGTTGCTATTGCGACAGGAATATTGATGGATCATCTAAGATAGCTTGAGTGGCCCTCAAGCTTTTTAAATAGTTTTTATAACCAAGATATTGTTTTTCCATATTTAAAAATATGAACGCTATGATATAATCGTTATACGTGTAAATTTGATGTAGGAGGAAACGCTTATGCAAAATGAAAAACTAAAAGCGATTCTAGAAGAAGGCTTAAAGCAAATTGAAAATGCGAATAGCCTTGATGACATTAACGAACTCAGAAATCGTTATTTAGGTAAGAAAAGCGAATTAGCTTCTATGGGAAGTATCATCGCTACATTGCCTGTTGAAGAAAAGAAAACCTTCGGTCAAGAAATGAACGAAGTGAAAACCAAATTAAGTCAAGCTATTGAAGAGAAAAACAACGCTCTTAAAGCTAAAGCTTTGGAAGAAAAATTACAAAAGGAAACAATTGATATTTCTCTTCCTGGTCGTGAAAGCAATCTCGGTGCCAGAAACCCATTCCATATCGTTAAAGATGAAATGACAGAAATCTTCATTGGTATGGGATTTGAAGTCGCAGATGGACCAGAAATTGAAACTGATAACTATAACTTTGAATTATTAAATATTCCAAAAGATCATCCTGCTAGAGATATGCAAGATACCTTTTACATCGACGAGAACACGTTATTAAGAACCCATACTTCCCCAGTTCAAGCGAGAACTATGGAAAAAGCCCAAGGCAAACCAGTTCGTATTATTTGTCCAGGCAAGACCTATCGTAGAGACGATGATGATGCGACACACTCACATCAATTCGCCCAAATTGAGGGTTTAGTTATTGATAAAAATATCAATATTGGCCACTTAAAAGCGACATTAGAACTCTTTGCTAAAAAGATGTTCGGTGAAAAGAGAGAAATTCGTTTAAGAAGTTCTTATTTCCCATTCACAGAACCTTCTGTTGAAGTTGATATCACCTGTGCAAACTGTGGTGGTAAAGGCTGTAATATGTGTAAAGGTACTGGTTACATCGAAATCTTAGGTGGCGGTATGGTTCACCCTAACGTTTTAAAGATGAACGGATATGATCCAGACGTTTATAGTGGATTTGCTTTCGGTATTGGTATCGAAAGAGTGGCTATCTTACGTTATGGTATTGATGATATCCGTAAGTTCTATAACAATGATGTAAGATTCTTACATCAATTCAAAAAGAAAGGCTAAGAGAGGAGGAAAATATCATGTTAGTTAGTTTAAAGAACATTAGAGAATATGTTTCTCTTGAAGGCTTAACCGCAGAAGAAATCGCAAATGGTTTAACATTCGCTGGTATTGAAGTCGAAGAAATTAGAAAGCTTGCCTCCGGTACAAACTTAGTCATTGGTGAAATTAAAACATGTGTTGCTCACCCAGATAGTGATCACCTTCACATTTTAAATGTCGATTTAGGTGAAAAGTATGGTGTTGAACAAATCGTGTGTGGCGCGCCTAACGCTCGCACCGGCTTAAAAGTTATCGTGGCCCGTGTGGGTGCGAAACTTCCTGGTGGAGAAATTAAAGCGGGTGTCATCCGTGGGCAATCCTCCAACGGTATGTGCTGTTCCTTATTAGAATTAGGTGTTGATGCCAAATATTTAACTGAATATCAACAAGCCGGAATTGAAGAACTTCCAGAAGACGCACCAGTAGGTGAAGAGGACGTTTTGGGATATTTAGGCCTTGATGATGAAGTTTTAAACCTCAAAGTCTTAGCCAATAGACCTGACTTATTATCATTATTTAATGTCGCACGTGAGATAGGCGCTATCTTCGAAAGAAAAGTGACAATTCCTACCGTTCACGAAAAAGCCGATTTTGAAACTGACTTAGTCGTGGGTAGTAAAACTGATAAATGTACCCAGTTCTCTGGTAAAGAAATTAGAGACATTACCGTTAAAGATTCTCCAAAATGGATGAAAGATTATTTAATGGCGATGGGTGTGAGAAGCATCAACAATATCGTTGATATTGGTAACTATGTGATGCTCACAACTGGGCAACCATTACATATGTATGACGCTGATAAATTATCCGCGCCAAACTTAACAGCAAGAGATGACTATGAAGGTGACTTTGTCGCATTAGATGAGAAAACGTATAAGGTTATCCCCGGAGATATCGTTATTTGTTGTAATAAAAAACCAATGTGTTTAGGTGGTGTCATGGGTAGCTTAGAATGCGCAGTTGATGAAAACACTAAGAACATTTATATCGAAGCCGCATCATTTGATGGTGCAACCATCCGCCATACATCTTCTCGTTTAGGCTTAGCCAGTGAATCCTCCTCACGTTTCGTGAAAGGTACAAATCACTTCCAATCTGAATTTGTCTTAGATTACGCTACATCATTAATTAGAAAATATTGCGATGGTGAAGCGTTCTCCGATATCGTTACCTATCAAGCAGAAGAATACGCTGACAAGAAAATTACTTCTTCTGTGGAAAGAATTAATGGACGTTTAGGTACCGATTTCTCACCAAACGAGATTAAAGAAGTCTTAGAAAGACTCCATTTCAAAGTCATGATGGGTAAAGAATCATTCGTCGCTGTTGTTCCTTCTTGGAGACTTGATGTCACATGCGATGCTGATTTAAGCGAAGAAGTCATTCGTTTATTAGGCTTTGAAAATGTGAAATCAGTCTTACCATGTTTAGACACCAAAGTTGGTGCTTTAACTCTTGAACAAGGAAGACTTAAAAACATACGTTTCTTATTATTAGATAAAGGTTTAGATGAATGTGTCACCTATTCTTTAATCAGTAAGAAAGAACAAAACTTATTTAATTTGTTAAATAATGAAGAACATTACGGCATCTTAAATCCTCTTACAGATGAAAGAGAAATCTTTAGAACCCATATTCTTCACTCCTTATTAAAAGTCGCAACTTATAACGTTGCTAGACAAAACAAGAATCTCGCTTTATTTGAAACCGCTCATATGCAAAGCAAGAGTTCTCGTTCCACTCACTTAGCCATCGTCTTAGTGGGTAAAGAAGCTAGACAAAAAGAAATGGAAGGCATTCCATATGACTTCTATCATATGAAAGGTTTAGTGGAAGCCATCATGGATATGCTTGGTGTGGAAGCATCTCGCTATAGATTTGATAGAAATAAAGAACATCTTGATGAATTACATCCAGGTAAATCCGCGACAATCGTCTTCCAAAACCAAGTTATCGGTAGATTCGGTGAACTCCATCCAAACAAAATTGCAGAATACGATTTAGGCAAAACAAGTGCGGTTGTTCTCGAAATGAACTTGGATAGCTTGCTTTCCGCGAAAGTTTCTATCACCAAAATGACACCAATTTCTCGTTTCCCAAGTGTCTCTCGTGACTTAGCATTTGTCGTTGATAAAACCATTGAAGCTAAAGACTTAATCAAATCCATTAAGTTCACTGGCAAGGCTCTTGTGAGCGAAGCTCAAGTATTCGATGTTTACGAAGGTGAACACGTCGGAGAAGGCAAAAAGAGTGTTGCTATTTCCGTCACATATTCTTGTGATGATCACACCTTAACCGATAAGGAAATCATCGAAGTCGAAAACCGCATCAAATTCGAACTCACCAAACAGTTCAAAGCGGAATTAAGAGGCTAATAAAAATGAAAATCAATCGTGCATTATTACAAAACGGTATATCTAAAACGTTTGAAGAAACGATTGATTTTTCTTCTGCTCAATTTGATCCAACACACATCAGAAGCATTCCTCTTTGTGAAGTAAAAGCCAAAGTCACAGATTATGAGGATATTCTTCTAGTTCAACTCCACATCAAAGCGGATGTCGTCGGTGTCTGTTCTTATACCCTTGAAGACGTCCCTCTTCACTATGAAATTGATGATGAAATCAGTTTTACTGATAATCCTGAAGACGTCGATAATTATTACGAAAAGGGAAACCTCATCGAAATGGATCAATATATCCTTGGAATTTTACTCGCAAACGTCCCAATTAAGATTGTTAAAAAAGGAGCAAAATTACCAAAAAGTGGAGATGGATATCGCGTCATGACAGAAGAGGAACATGAGGCTGAAAAGAAGAAGAGAGGAAACCCCGCTTTTGACATTTTAGATAGCTTCGAATTTGACGAAGATTAATTGATATACACATAGTGTAAAACACATAATTAGGTCTCGATTTTATGGTCGGGATCTTTTCTTTTTAATTTTCTTTTAAAAAACACTTGCGATATATAGCAATTTGCACATATAATTTAGGTACCTAGTGGTAGAAAGTGGGAGAAAGTGGTAAACAGTATGTTTTACGGTTCCTATTCACACAATCTTGATAACAAAGGCCGTTTAGTCGTCCCAAGCAAAATGAGAGATGAATTAGGCGCAAAGGCTTACATCCTCAAAGGGTATGACGGTTGTTTATCCATCTATAAAGAAGCTGACTTCCTCAAATTAATGGAAAAGATCAACTCCTTATCTTTCAACAAGAAATCCGCTCGTTTATTCATTAGAGCACAATTAGATTCCGTTTGTGAACTCGAAATTGATAGACAAGGCAGAGCCTTATTACCCACTTCATTATTAAACAGATATAGCATTGGAAAAGAAGTCATCGTCGTCGGTGTCTATGACCATATCGAAGTATGGAACAAGAAAGACTACGAAGAATTCTCTAATACCGCTAATTCTTCATTTGAAGAAAACGCTGAAGAATTAGAAGATAACGACTAATATGGGAAAACATATTCCTGTATTACTAAATGAAACCATTACTGGTTTAAACATCAAACCAGATGGAATATATGTCGACCTTACTCTTGGTAGAGGCGGTCATAGTGGTGAAATTTTGAAGAAACTTCAAACTGGACACCTATATGGCGTTGATCAAGATGAGGTAGCAATCGAGGAAAGTAGAAGATATTTAGAAACTATTTCTCATAACTTCACAATCATCCACAAGAACTTCTCCTTCCTAGAGGAAATAATGGAAGAAAACCAAATCGAATATGCTGATGGCATTTTGATGGACCTCGGTGTTTCTTCTCCTCAATTCGATGAAGGATATAGAGGATTCTCTTATAGAGAAGATGCTCGACTCGATATGAGAATGGATCAGAGAAATCCGTTAACAGCTTACGACATCGTTAATACCTATAGCCTTGATGAGATATTTAAAATCTTAAGAGACTATGGTGAAGAAAAGTTCGCTTATTCAATTGCTAAAAATATCGTTAAAGCTCGTGAACAAGCACCAATTGAAACAACGTTCCAATTAGTGGAAATCATCAAACGCAGCAAACCGATGAAAGAATTAGCGAAAGCAGGACATCCTGCAAAACAAAGTTTCCAAGCGCTTCGCATTGCGGTCAATGACGAACTAAATGTTCTAACGATCGCGTTAAATAAAGCTCTAAAAGCTTTAAGACCACATGGTGGTCGACTAGCGGTCATCACGTTCCATTCGTTGGAAGATAGAATTGTGAAAAACATTTTCAAAGATGCAGCAGTGAGCGAAGGCAACAGATATGATATTCCGGTTCAAGTAAAAGAAAAGGAATACCAACTCATCACTCGTAAGCCTATCGTGGCTGACGAGAAAGAGTTAGAAATTAATCACCGCTCCATAAGTGCCAAACTAAGAATCATTGAAAGAAAGTAGAAGGAGGAAAGCAATATGGTCATGAAAGATAAGTTAGTCAAAACAAATCACAAAGCAAGCTATTACTTTATGAAGAAAATTTCTATCATTGCGTTAGCTGTCTTTAGTGGTGCTTTTGTGATTGCTGTTCCAACCTACATTATTAGTAAATCTACCAAGAATAAAATGTCCTTAGCCGAAGAAAACACAAGTGAAGTTGAAGAAACACAAAACAGTGGTGAAGAAGAGGTTCCATATGAAACTTTCAATGGTTAAGAAATTCAATGTCATCATCTCCCTCTGGCTTGTCGTGATCATGCTCGTACTTGCGATATTCGGACACGAGCTTGACATGTATGGATTCTACATCGCATCCGCAGTTATCGGTGGATTCGCGGTAGTGAGCAATGTCGGTGTTCTCATAAGTGGTTTAATCCTTCCATCAATCCATCAAAAAAGGGTTTCCAAAGAATATAATTAATTCTCCGGAAGAAATAGTACAAAAATAGTAGGTAAATAGTAGAAATATCTAAAATACCTACTTTTTTATTAACAATTATTGTTAATTCTTGTATATTCATTTGTAAGTTATTAAAATAACCTTGATTGGAAGAAAAATATGGAAAAATACGTAGCAGCAATTGAATTTGGAAGCAAGAAAATCAAACTTGTCGTGGGATATGAATTAGACGGTAAGGTCTATGTTCTTTACGCACTTACAAAACCTTATGGTCACATCGTGGAAGCGGGTAGTGTTACCAATCAACAAAAACTCGCTCAGGCTATCGCAGATGTGCGTAAGTTTTCTGATCCTTCTGCTAAACTCAAGGTTTCCATTTCTGAAGCATTATTATGCTTACCTCCATTTGGTTTAGAAATCTTTGAAACCAAACAAGTGACTACAGTTATTTCCGATCAATCTAAGATTGGTAACTTAGATATTAAAAATATCTACTCATTAATCAAAAACGGTGCTTTACCACTTGAGAATCAACTCATTGATGTGGCACCTGAAAGATATATTTTGGACCAAGGTCGTTCCTTCTTAAAACCTCCACTAAATGAAACTAGTAACACGCTTACAGTTATCGCGAAGGTGCACACATTACCTAAACGTATTAGTGGTGAATTTAAAGCCGCGATGACCGCTGGTGGACTTAGCATTAAACGTTCTGTTGTCGCGCCTTTCGCGGCCGCGGAATTATTATCCACATATGAGGATATGCCTAGCGATTACATACTCGTAGACATAGGTAGCAACATTACGACCGTGTCACTCGTAGGTGATAAAGAATTATTCGCTTCTAGATTCTTTGAATGGGGCGGAGATCGCATCACTGAAAGAATCGTTGAATCATTCAACATCAACGAAGCTGATGCCGAAAAATATAAGATTACATATGGTATTGATAAACGTGAAATGAACTTCAAAGCCCCTATCTGTATCACAGATGATGGTGATGGTAACGAAGTTAAACATTACACTGATGAACTTAATTCCATCATTAAGAATGAATTAGACCTATTCGTCAAACAACTCAATGGTGCAATTGATGAATTATTAAAACCATACGATAGCAGTTCAAAATCTCTCCCGATGATCCTTATCGGTGGAGGTAGTCGTTTAAACGGATTATTAGAATTCGTTGAACCAAAGGTTCAGAGCGAAACAGTGACTGTTGTCGCCCCTCGTTCATTAGGAGCGAGAAATCCAACATTCACAAACTGCTTAGGCATGATTATTGCTAATAGCAGATATCCAAACGTCTATGACGAAACACATCCGCGCGTTGGACAACTAACACGCGAACCCACTAAATAGGAGGAAAGCAAACTATGGAAAATTACGATTTAGATAATTTCGAACCAGCAGCCAAAATCGTTGTTATTGGTGTTGGTGGTGCCGGAAATAACGCCGTCAATCGTATGATTGATGAAGAAATCCAAAACGTTGAATTCTTTGTTGCAAATACAGATAAACAAGCTTTATCAACAAGCAAAGCTCATAACAGAATCATCTTAGGTGAATCCATTACTGGTGGCTTAGGTGCCGGTGGTGAACCAGAGATTGGTGAAAAAGCTGCTGAAGCGAGCGCTGACACAATTAAAGAAATTGTGAAAGACGCAAACATGGTCTTCGTGGCTGCAGGTATGGGTGGTGGCACAGGTACAGGTGCTGCACCAGTTATTGCTAAGATTGCCAAAGATGCTGGCGCATTAGTCGTCGCGATTGTTACCAGACCATTTACCTTTGAAGGTAAAAAACGTGTTGTTAATTCCATTGATGGCTTAAATAAATTAAGAAATAACGTCGATAGCATTATCGTTGTAAGCAACGATAAATTATTAATGACCAGCGGTAACGCTCCTATTAGCCAAGCATTTAATGATTCCGATAACGTTTTAGCCCAATCTGTTAAAACAGTTGTTAACTTAATTCTCTTACCAGCCGTCATCAACTTAGATTTCGCTGATGTAAGAAATACATTAAAAGATGCTGGTGTTTCCTTAATCGGATTCGGTATGGGTAGCGGAAACAATAGAGCGAAAGATGCCGCGAATGCCGCTCTCTCTTCTCCATTATTAGAAGCCTCCATTACCGGTGCTAGAAGAGCGATCGTTTCTGTCACCTGCGGACCAAATGTTAGCTTATTCGATGCCCAAGAAACTGTTAACCTATTAATTGATGCATCTGGTCATGATATCGACGTCAAATTCGGTGTTGCAATTAACGATCAATTAGATGATGAAATCTTAGTTAGTGTTATCGCTAGTGACTTTGAAGAAGAAGTTGACTTCTCTAAACCAAGCGTCTTCCAAGTTCCAAGTAGAAACGAACACGAAGAAATCTTCAAAACACCAGATGTTCCAGAATTTGGTGCTCAACAAGAAGAAACCAAAAAAGATGAATCTCTCACCGATGACAGCATCTTACCAAGCTTCTTAAGAGACTAATTAATTTATTAAATAATTAGAGCGGGGAAACTCGCTCTTTTTTATTTTCCCATTTTGTGAGAAAATAAACCTGTATGGGCTCTTACGCTCATAAACCTGTTATTTAAGGAGTTATGCTCTATGGATTATAAAGATACATTATTGATGCTGAAGACAAACTTCGAAATGCGTGGTAACCTCGCACAAAAAGAACCTGTCTTAGTGGAAAAATGGAAAGCTGAGAATTTATATGAAGAAATGAATCGTAACCGCAAGGATGCGATTGAATTTGTTTTACATGATGGTCCTCCATACGCCAATGGTGATATTCACTGCGGACATATGCTCAATAGAATCCTTAAGGATTTTGTAGTGCGTTATAAGAATATGCAAGGATTTAAAACCCCATTCGTCTTTGGTTGGGATACACATGGTCTTCCAATTGAAAACCAAGTGACAAAATCCGGTGTTAATAGAAAAACCACACCAGTCGCAGAATTCCGTAAGAAATGTGAAGAATATGCTTATAAACAAGTTGAAAGACAAAAAGAACAAATCAGAAGACTTGGTTTAGTCGGTGATTTTGATAATCCTTATCTCACTTTAAATAAAGAATATGAAGCAATGCAAATCAGCGCGTTCGCTAAAATGGCGCTTAAAGGCTTAATTTATAAAGGATTAAAACCAGTTTATTGGTCCCCAAGTAGTGAATCCGCTTTAGCGGAAGCA
>JAFZRR010000030.1 GCA_017619815.1 Bacilli bacterium
CAACAATTCCAACTCGATTACAGTGGTGTGAACTATCCAATGGTTTTCGCATCTATGTTAATATCTATCGCCCCAATCTTGATTCTCTATCTCGTATTCCAGAAGAGAATTATTGAATCTACTAATGCAGGAGGACTTAAAGGATGAGAAAGAATATATTTGCCTTTGTTACCGTTACTCTTGCGGCGATGGTTATTTCTGGCTGCACAAATAGTAAGAAAGATGAAGAAAAACTTACATTTGCCCAAAGCGAATATCAAATCCATAGTGGCGAACGCATTACTGTCGAACAAAAATATAGTGGTGTTGTTTATTCCTTTGCCGGAACAATTCCTGAAGAAACAACATTAAATTCCAGTACTGGTGAAATTACCTTTACCGAAAACACACCAAATTATTCACAAGTTATCTTAACTGCTTCTTATAAGAAACTCCAAAGCGATCAAGCGATTGTTACCTTACTTCAAAATCAAGTAACCACCGAATTATCATTCCATACACCAATCAGAAACATTATCGATGGTGACTACATTTTGGTTACCTCTTTAAATAACACCGCGATTACCTATTCTTTAGAAAACCCAGTCACTGGTGTTTCTATCGATAGCATGTCCGGTAGAGTCAGTTATACCAGCGCCGCAGTGGAAGGAACAGCATTTACTGTTGTCGCTACTTCCGCAGGTGTCAGTGCTTCTGAAACATATTATGTAACAGTGAGCAAATTAGCGAAGTCATTAACTCCAGTTCAAACATATGAAATTAATAGCAATACTCCTGCAACATATGTTTTAGATTTTTCTAGTGTTCCAACTGGCACTAATGAAGAAATCATCGGATTGATGAACGATA
The DNA here is from genome assembly GCA_017619815.1 of Bacilli bacterium. GTDB lineage: Bacteria > Bacillota_I > Bacilli_A > RFN20 > CAG-826 > RUG13091. The sequence continues at coordinate 850 of JAFZRR010000030.1, forward strand.
ACAAATACGCAAATGATAACGAATACACATATGATACTTCTTTACATACATTAGTAATTAATCCAAGTTTCTTGAACACTTTCAAAACTGGTGAAAATACATTAAGAATTATTACTTCTAGAAATATTATTTCTACACAACTCATTTTAGTCACGAAGTTCATTAGAAACGCTCATGACTTACAATCCATCAATGATAATAGAGAATCATTAGGTGGATATTACATCTTAGAAAACGATATTGATTTAACCGATTACCTCGCCAAAGGTGGAGAAGGTTATAACGATAAACGTGGTTGGAACCAAATCGGTATCTATCACGACTTAGAAGAAGATCCAACCAGAGATTCCTTTACTGGTACATTTGATGGTAATGGACACGTCATTAGTGGATATTTCGAAGAAAGAGCCGATGACCTCGCCCACAACGAAGGCTTATTTGGCTATGTCACTAATCAAGGTGTCATTAAAAATGTCGGCTTTGTTGGCGCTAGCGATCATAAGACAACCGGTAGAAACTTCATCGGTGGTTTTGTGGGCTTTAACGAAGGCACAATTAAAAACTGCTGGGTTAACGTTAATATCTCCAACAAACACGAAGACAAAATATTCCATTCCATCGGTGCCTTCGCAGGTGCAAATACCGGTATCATTGATTCCTGCTACACATTAGGTGAACCAACTGGTGATACACTCGTTGGTGCATTTGTCGGTAAGAACTATGGTGAAATCACAAACTGTGTTTGCTTAAATGAAAACGCCACCATCGACTTCTGTGGAACAGAAATCACTGGTTATCACGATGATTGCTTTATCTTCACAAGTTTAGCCCAAATGAAAGGCTTCGACTTTGAAGGTCATTTCAATAACAGTGCCTGGTCATTTGAAAATGGACAACTTCCAACCTTAAAAAAGAACATTGAAATTGAATTCGCTAATGGTTTAGAAATTGCCAATAAAGAAAAAGAAATCTTTAAAGGTGAAACCGTTACTATTCAACCAATCGTTCATCCAAATTCCTTACAAGCTCAATACGAAAATCAAATTCAATATTCCATGACTCCAGTCGAAGGTAGTGGAATTACACAAAATAATAATGTCTTCAGCACAAGTGGTGCACAAGTTGATGAATTCACAGTTATTGCAACTTTAGAAACCTCATTTGCAACATTTAGCACAGCGAAGACATTTAAGATTAATGAACCAATTCAATCAATTAGTTTAATAGATGATTTCCCAACTTATGTTGAACCTGGAAAACAATATGAATTCAATGTCAATGTTAATCCAAGTAACGCAAAAGCCAATATGACATGGGAAATTCCAAATGTCGTTATCGATGGCAAAGAACAAAAACCATCTAGATTCTGCTTCTTTACTGATAACGTTTTGACCATTAAAGAAGAAATGATGAACTTCGCCACAAAAGTCAGCGAACCAACATTCATGGTTAAAGGCACTGCCTCTAATGGTATGACAGTCACAAAAGAATTAACTCTTAAGAGAATTCATTATTTATCCGATAACTACTGCGTCACTGACGAAGGTGACAATATCACAAATCGAGTTTTATGTTTCTATGCGAATAGCACAGAAGAATATGCTCAATTCGTTTTACCAAGTAGTGCGGATATGTCCAATATGACAGTCACACGTTATAACTCCCCAGTTACTTATTCCCGTAGTGGACATACAGTGAAAATCCCAATGAGATATGTGAAGGAAATTCCTAACCGTCAATTAACATTTACATTTAGATGCGGTACAGGTGATTCCTCCGTTATCTATCGTGGATATGCCTGCTATATCAACCACAATAGATACACAGTTAATCAAGTAAGCAATTACATCGCTTTAGATTCCGCGAATGATTTCTATACCTATTTCCGTATGAAATTAAGCGATAACAATGCTGGGAAATGGAATAACTATGATAAGACATTTGTTTTGACAAATGATATCGACTTCAATAACGCTACCGGTCTTGTCGCTATCGGATATTACACAACCAGCCACGAAGATGGTTTACACGCCTTTACTGGTAAGATTTATGGCTTTGGTCACAAGATTAAAAATGCGACATTTGAATGGTCTGAAAGATACTTCATCGCTGGACCAACCATTCCAGAAAAACCAGCCGATCCAAATAAGTATAGAGTGGGCTTCTTCGGGTTCTTCCAAGGCGAAATCTATGATGTCGTATTTGAAAACATTAAAGCTATTAGTTACAACTACGGTGGTTGTTTCGCAGGAACAATTCGTTCCGGTGCATTATTAGAAAACGTGGTATTCGTCAATTGTAAGACCTATTCCGCGAATGAAACCGATTACACAATCGATGATGTCATTCAAGGTAGAATTGCCGCGACCAGCGCAGGTAACTTTATCGGTGTCACATATAACGGTACCGCAGTGGGATTGGTAGGTAAATAATATGAAAAAGTTAGTGAATAAATTATTACCTATATCAGTTATCGGACTTATGTCCGCAGGTTTATGCTTATCTATGCGTATGCCATCTTTACAAGTGGCCTATGCTGGTGAAATTGGTGACTATGGTGATGCGACAAGATTACAATCCATGTCCTTCTATGGTGATACCAGAACACAAATGGGATTCTGCTGGACCACAAGCAATTACACACAAAGTGTTCTTCAAGTTATTGAACAAGATAAATACGATGCCTCAAATGGTTTTGACGATCCTTCTATCAGCACCCAAATCAAATATTTTGATGGTACTATAGAACCAAGTCAAATTTCCGATGATGGATTTATCCATCGTGCAGTGGCCACAGGTTTAAAACCAGATACCAGATATGCTTATCGCTTTGGCGATGAAGATTTAGCTAGATGGTGTGAAGTCGGTTCCTTTAAGACAAGCGCAAACAGCAACCGTAACTTCTCCTTTTTACATATCTCTGACCCACAAGGTGATAATGAATTACATTACGAATCCTATAACCAATTATTAGGAGATATGCAACAGTTTAATCCTGAATGGATTGCTTTAACTGGTGATATCGCTGATGATTCCCATTTCGGTGGCACAATTGATTTACATGAATGGGAACTCGCTTTAACCAATCAATGGTCCATCTTGAAGAATTATCCAGTTAACGCTGTTAGTGGTAACCATGATGGTGCAATCAATGCTTTCCACGCCAGATACACAAACGATGTTCCTGCCGGTAGCGATTCCTCTACAGGTGACTATTATTCATTTGATTATCAAGGTGTTCATTTCACTTGCTTAAATAGCAACGATACACCAAATCCAAAAGATCCAAATACAACAGGTATGAGAGAAACTCAATTAGCCTGGGCGGAAGCTGATTTAGCCGCGCATAAAGATGACAAATTCCTCATCGTTATGATGCATAAAGGCTTATTCGATGCTGGCGGTCACTCCTGTAACGATGACCATAGTGACTATGATATCGAACAAATGAGAAGACAACTCGCTCCATTATTCACAAAATATGGTGTCGATTTAGTCTTAGAAGGTCATGACCACTTATACAATCTCTCCTATCCAATGGTTGCCGATGAATACGTTGGACAAGATCATTACTATTACATCGATAGTGACTATAAATATTCCTACCGCACCTATGGTGATTTAGAAAATGTTTATACTTTCTCTAACTTGAAAGGTACATTCTATTTCAATACCGGTACAGCGACAGGACAAAAATATTACGCCCCAGTCATCGGTGGTTCCATGCAAGATACCATCTTTGATACATCAAATCCAAACCAAAAGATGTTCACCATGGTGGATATTCTTGATAACTCTATTCTTTTAAGAACCTATACCTGCACATCTAACGAAACCAAATTATATAAGGTTTACGCAATCGCAAATGATAGCGAAGGTGAATCCGCGGGTGGTGGAAGCTCACATGAAAATGACTTTGTCATTGAAGGTAATTATTCATTTAATTATCAATTCTCTAGATATGGTCATTCCGCAAAAGTGAAAATGAGCACTGTCAAACTCATTAATGCAGAAGCTGATTTAGCCGCGAAGTTCGTTGGTGAATTCACCTGTGATGGTGGTGAAGGACAAAGCATCCTTCAACTCTATAGAACCGGTAAGATTGTCATGACCAATAAGCTCGTTATCGAAGGCGAAGCTCCAATCGAATTTATTACAAGTGGTTCTTGGTATATGGAAGGTAAAGAACTCATCATGACTATCCTTGATGAAAAAGAAGCTAATGTCATTTACCGTGTTAAACCATCTGGTGGCACTAATTTAGGATTAGTCCTCGGATTATCCATCGGTATTCCTGTCTTAGTCGCAGGTATCGCCGTAGGCGTCTTCTTCATCATCAAGAAGAAAAAGAAAGAACAAAAATAATTACTGGAGGTAAAAATATGACCAGTTTACGTTTAGAACATATTTGCAAAGTTTATCAAGGCAAGAAAAAAGGCCAAGAAGTCGCCGCGGTGACTGATTTCAATTTAGAGAGTAATGAAAAAGAATTCATCGTTTTCGTCGGCCCATCTGGATGTGGCAAATCCACAACTTTAAGAATGATCGCCGGTCTTGAAGATATCACCTCCGGTAAATTATTTATCGATGACGAACTCATGAATCGCGTTGAACCAAGATATAGAAATGTAGCGATGGTTTTCCAAAACTATGCGCTATATCCACACATGACTGCATACGATAATATGGCGTTTGGACTCAGAAATATGAAAGTCCCAACTCCAAAACTCGATAAAGAAGGTAATCAAATCAAAGATATCGATAAGAAGCTTTTAAACGCGATAAGACGCGAAATTAAGAAAATTGAAAGAGATATTGCCAAATGTCAAAAAGCCGTTCAAAAGGGACAAGAATTAGAAAAGAAAGTACAATTCGAAAAAGAAGCCCTGGGTCTTTTGACTGAAGGAAGCAAAGAAGCGAAAAAACAAGCTCGTAAAGTCGAAAAGCTCGAATATGCTTTGCTTCTCGAAAATAGAAAAGCCGAAAACTTATCTGTTTACGAAAATCAATTAGCAAAAACTAAAGAAGATCAAGAATACTTCGAAAAGACCCCAGTTAACATCTATGTTGATAGACATTTCCCAAAAGCGGAAATCGATAGACGTATTAAAGAAGCTGCGGCCATCTTAGATATCGAAGATTTATTAAAGAGACTTCCAGCGAATATGTCTGGTGGTCAAAGACAACGTGTCGCTTTAGGAAGAGCGATTGTGAGAACTCCAAAACTCTTCTTACTCGATGAACCATTATCTAACTTAGACGCTAAATTAAGAGCACAGATGCGTGTGGAAATCACAAAGTTATATGACAAACTCGATACCACATTTATCTATGTTACCCATGACCAAGTGGAAGCTTTAACAATGGGTACCAGAATTGTTGTTTTATCACAAGGCTATGTCCAACAAATCGACACACCAACTAGACTATATGACTATCCAAAGAATAGATTTGTCGCTGGATTCTTAGGCACCCCTCAAATGAACTTCTATGAAGTTAACATTCAAAAAGTGAAAGAAAACCTCAATATTGAATTACCATGTGGCAATAAAGTTTCAATTCCACTTAAGAAGATGAGAAAGATTGAAGAAGGATATTTGGATGGTAATGTCCACTCCGCAATATTAGGCATTAGAAGTGAAGACATCTCCGTTGATCCAAAAGGACAATTTAAAGTTAAAGTTTCTATTACCGAATCATTAGGTAGTGAAACACTTCTCTATTCCGACTTCGACTTAGATAAAGAAATTAATATTAGAGAATCAACATCCGCGATTATCGTCAAAGTTCCTGGCCGTATGGAAATGGAAAGAAACGCGGTTATTAATGTGAACTTTAACTTAGATAAGATTCATTTATTTAGAAACGATAATGATAAAGAGGACTCCATTTTAGGGGAAAGTATTGGGCAATAATTTATGGAAGACAAG
>JAFZRR010000031.1 GCA_017619815.1 Bacilli bacterium
ATTTTCTTACAGTAATTAGGAATTATGTATAACAATAATTGTTTTATTTGGGTTGGAAACAAACAATCTGATGTCGATGATTGTGGAGACTTTTTTAGCAAAACAATTTCTTTATATGGGTGCAATGATTCAAACCATATTTCATTCAAGCAGATAAGAACTCCAAATTTAGCGTCAAATGCTGCTCAAAGCGAATTTATAGAAAAACAAATCAAAAACGAAATGTCTTTGAATCACAATACAAAATTCATGTTTTATAATCAATGCCGAGCATATTCTTTTGATGCTGAAATTATTAATAATAATTTTCTTGTTGTAAACGATAAAAAAGTTGTTGATTTATTTAATAATAAAATCGAATTTCGAAAACTATTCAATTTGTCTTCTTTTCGCATTCCGAAATATGTTGTTTTGAAAGGCTCTCAAATAAATGACAAAGCTCTTTCGTCATATTTTAAGGATACTGAATTGTTCGTTCTGCAACAGCCTTATGGCGCAGGATGTGACAATACTCTTTTGTTAAGAAAGGATGAGTTATTACTAGAAACAAAACCCGAAACCACTTACCTTGTTTCTGAATTTATTGAAAACACAATTAGCTTTAATAGACATATTTTGATAGGTGAAAAAGATGTAATAATATTCCAACCATCCATACAAATAATCGACCTAAAAAGGCAATCATATCAAGGTGCAGACTTTATCAATGCTAACGAAATACTTGGTAACGAAATTCTTAAGTCATCTTATTTTGTGGCTAAAGAAATTGCCCATAAGATGCAATTATTTGGATATAGAGGTATATGTGGTGTCGATTTTATGTGTGATCGAAAAAACACACTATACGCAATCGAAATAAATGCTCGCTTTCAAGCATCTTCCTTTTTAATTAACATGTCGTTAAAGGACAATGGTTTACCTTCTTTGCAAGAGCTGAATTATTTTTCCTGGTTTTCAAAAGAATTCTTCGATTTAGAAACAATTAAAAAATGTGAAACATTAGTTGTTAATTATTCTTCGATTATATTAACGAACGAGGATTTCTTTAATGTTAAAAGAATTAATAATGGCTATCTTTATAAGATAAAGACAGATGCTGTAGAACAATACGAAGAATATGATAACAAGACATACTTATTAAAACTTATTTATAAAAGATATTAATTTATCTTTTTTTCAATTCTTATTACCTTGCCATCAGAATATGTAATGGTGACATTCGCCCCAGAAATAGCAACATTATCAACTTCGTTGTTGCGGCTATCTTTTTTAGCTTTCCGCTCCTTGATTTTTTTGATAACCGTATCGATAACGCTTGAAATAGAAGCAACACTCCCAATAAGCCCTACGATCAAACAAACTATTTCGAACGGAGAGTTGTGCGAGACTTTTAAAACATGATATCCATTTTCATCGCTACACCCCTCGCCAAATTCATCGATATCTTTTAATACATCATTTAGTCTTTCATCACCTTCGAGCAAATTAGTTTTAAAAATTGCAACAAGCATGCTGCCTTGAGATGGTCGATATAACAATTCTTCTTCAATATTTTGAATTGAAAAGAATCTTTCTTTTAAATAATCGTTATTTTCTTGCTGTGTTAATGATTGATTCGCAAATTCAAGAAGGCTATTTTTTTCATCAAAAGATAAAAATCCATAATAATTAATCAATCTGGCAAACGAAAAAGCTAGTTCATGATTATTTAACATGATTGCTTTTTTAAATCCCATTGAAGCAACTTCTTTTGCTTTTTTGACTTCTTTTAAATTCATATAAAGATTAACAAGAGGGAAGAATTCGTTTTTTTCTAAATAATAATTAATAAAGTCTTGAAAATAATTGCCATATTCATTAGCTTTCATGAAGACACCTTTTTGATTGAGCCTAATATATTTACCATTTTTAACCATTTCAATGCCACCAATAATGTACGGTGATTGATTAAACGATAAGACGGATGAACTTACAGAAGGATTTATAAACATAGAATACTCAAAATTAGAATATCGCATTGAAACAAATCTAAATGAACAATTAATAAATTTTGAGTGCATAAAATTGCACGATCTAAAAGAGACTGAATAAAAAGTGCAGTTTTGGAAAATAGCATTTGAAAAATCTACATTGGTAAAATCAATTTTTTCAAAAGTTGTGTCCTTTACAAAAGAATTGGTGTAATAAACAGTATCAAGCCATTTCCTTTTCTTATCATTAATGAAACTACATCCATCCAAATAACAACTTTGAAATGAAAAATTGCTTAATTTTGTGTTGATGAAAGAAACGTTTTTAAAAGAAGAAAATGACCAACATTGTCTTTTAGAGAATATGTTTGAAACTGTAACATCTTTTGCTGAGTTTCTCTTATGACTGCTTCTTGGTTGTTGTAGCAACTCCGAAAAATAATCACTATTGCCTATGGTTTCATCATTGTGGACCAATGATTTTTCAAAATCAAAAATACTCATTGTTTTATCTCCATAATTCCTAATTACTGTAAGAAAATTTTAGCAACTTATTGTTATATTTACAAATAAAACAAAGGAGCAAACTGCAATGAAAATAAGAGAGTTGCTAGAAAAGTACATATGTTATTTAGAATCATCCTCTAATAAAAGCA
>JAFZRR010000032.1 GCA_017619815.1 Bacilli bacterium
AGAAACTAGATATTTATTCGCCATGCTTTTAGCATTTATCTGCACAGTTGAAGCGACATTTATTCTATATACAGTAGTGGTTTCTCTTGTTCCACTTAATAACTACATCAAACTTAGTACCGCTTCTTTTGGGGCGACAAAGTTCTCCACGAAAGCACATGTCGTTGATGTGGCGTGTAAAGTCACTCACTACAAAGGTGTCGCAGTTAGAGAAATAAAAGTCATCGATTTAGATGAAGAAAATAAACAATACGTATTTTACGTTGAACAAAATAAAGGCCATGGCATTGCCCCTAATATGGACTATGTTTTTGTGACCTATCAATCAGTAATCGTTAGTTATGAGAATCTATAAAGATAGAGAAAAGGCAAAGTCATATTTTTATTACTATGGTTGGACCATATTGGTTTTTATCGTGGCTTTCTTTCTCACGTTCTTCTTAATTTTCCAAAACATATTCGCGGTGAAAAGAACACAACGTATCGATATGTTTATTGCCGCGCAAGGACTAAAGGATTATGAGTATTCCACAATCGTGGAAAAGAAGTTCAAATCCGCAGGACTAATCGAAATGAACATCTATTCTTATTTAGAAGACGATATTAACTTATTCGATTATTTCTCTGCGAATGGTGAAAAAGCGGACTTTGTCATTTTTTCCGAAACCAACTGCAATGATTTGCAAGAATATTTACCTGCGAATTATAAGCCGCTTTCTTCTATTGAAGACACTGTGGAATCAGTGAAATCTTTTGAAACATACAAATATGATGGTGTGAGTTACGGCATCAAAATATTTGATGGTGCAAACGAAGCTTATAACAATAAATACAAATTCAAAGACTTCATTGAATTCACCAAAGAAGGTAAAGAAAACGAATCATATTATTTACTTATCGATAACGAATCACCTAACTTCGATAAGGAAAACAAACATACATTAGGATATTCCGTTCTCTCGTTCTTTTTATATGACATGACCATATAAGAAGGTATAATTTCTGCATATGGAAAATAATATTAAAACCCCAGAAACTAGATTTGAGCTATTAGGTGATCGTCTTAAGACGAGATTCTTTGATTTTATGCTCGTATCTTTGCTTATGGGTTTATTCCTTATCCCATATATTGTTTGGATTATTGTTATCAACAATTCCTCTTTCTTTGTTCCGACACAAGAAAACTACTTATTAGTGTCTTTAATCACATTTGCTCCATATATTCCTTTAACGATGATATTTGGTTTAGGAGTCGTGGGAGCGCTTTATTATTCCAAACGTCTAGCTTTTGGTGAAGGTGCGAATGCCTCAAAAGATTTCTTCTATGGCATTAGTAAAAACATCAAACCAGCATTACTAGGATTCTTTATTATTGGCTTAATGTACTTTGCACTTTCCTATGGAAAAATTATCATTATGGCGAGTGAATTAAATCCAATTTTAAAAGGCGTCCTTATTGGACTCATCTATGTCGGATTTATTATCATCACAATGATTGTGGCTTTTTATCTATCACAAAGTGTTTTATATACTGGAACAACTGGTCAATTAATGATGAACGCAGTGAAATTTACCTTTGGTATGTTTGGCTGGAACTTATTAATTTTCTTAATCGTTTTATTACCATTTATTGTCGTGGAAGTAGTGTCTTATCTTCCGTCAGCGTTCTTCTTAATCGAATATATTTTCTTAGCAATATGCATTCTCTTCTATTTTGAATTTGAAGTATTTGTCTTCTCCATATATTCTCATGCAATATTTGATCTCACGATAAATGATGATTATCCAGAGATATACCGAAAAGGATTAACTCCTAAAGAACCAATCGAATAAGAAAAAAGAGTGGTAAACCACTCTTTATTTTTTGAATAACTTTGCGTTATCGAATAACGCTGAACCTTGACTCACATGGAGGAAGACATCTAATGCACCCGCATTTGGATCCATGGTGATCTCTTTTGTATATGTCGTATAAGTGGTGCTAGTCACTGGAATAGTTTCTAATTTAATTCTTCCCATACCGGCAGCATTTCTTTGCCAAAGGAGAATTTCGGCGTTACTTGCAGTATCTGCTAATTTGGCATCAATGCTGAATTGATATTTGAATCCTTCATAAGAACAGCTAATTCTTTGATAGAAATATGCATCTTTATTTTCCGCTGTGGAACCTTGTGCAAGTCTTAAGGCATAATTGCCATCTTTGGCATTTGCGCTATCGAAGGAAAGAGTTCCTGAGAATGTTTCAGCGTTGGAATTAACCCAGCCATAATAATCATTGTCTGCATAAGCAGAGTTGACTTCAAAGTCACCATTGGATAGTTTGTTTAATCCTGTAGTAACACTGGCAAAGTCCACTGTTGGAATATTGGATTTGGATGGATCCTTTGGAGAATACGTATTATAGGCGCGTTTTGATGTAAAGAATTGGTTTTCATCAAAAGCGGTGTATTGGACTTTATCTACGATAATATAATCTTCAACCCATGTGGCATCGCCCGCCCAAGAAGGCATCCAAATGCCTAACCATAGTGGCATATCAATATCAGTAACTGTACCACCGGAGATGCTATAGACGTATTGTTCGTCAATGAACCAATCAACACGTCCTTCATGAGAGGTGCCGTAATCGGTATACCAGTCAAATGTGTATTTATGGATTTTGCCATCGTTCATGTAGCAAATATTGCTGACATCAGGAGCGTGTGTGGCTTTATTAGTCTTCTTGGTCCAAGTGGTGCACCATAATTGGGAATATTGTCCGCCTCCACCGATTTCAATATCGATTTCGTTTTGGCTGACATCTTCGCTACTTTCACATTTATATGTCCATAAGGCTGTAACGCCACCTTCACGAGGCATGGCCGCCATTGATACTTCGTATCTTCCAGGACCTAATGAATTCTTTGTTTCGATACAGGCACCTTCTGGTTTACCTGCATTTGCAGGATCTTCCCTGTTATATAGACCACGTGCTTTTAATGCTAAATATCCATTGCCGTTACTATCTTTGGTATAGAAAAGATTTCTTCTACGAACACCATTATGAGGAGTGGTGCCTCCGTTTTCCCAATAACCATCAAGTGTATTCCAAACAGAATCATCTAATCCGTTTGTGATTTCATCATTGAAGTTATTTTCATTTTCTTTATCAAAAGCATTTCTTCTTTCGATGTTTGCGTAGTAATCGGAACGAGTGGTATCAAAAGCTTCCTTATCTTCTTTCTTTGGTTGTACACAACCACTTAATGAAACAAGAATGAAAGGCATTAAGACAAGTAATCTATTAGTTTTCATATGTTTGTCCTCGCTCATATTTTACTTATATTTTAATATTATTAAAACAATATTTATTGTTCTAATAAAAATCTATATATCTTCTTATTCAATAGTTGAACATCTTTCATCTTTTATGATAAAATGATTTCTAGAATTAGAGGTATCACCTATGGCAAATAATATTGGTGAAAAGATCAAAAGTCTTAGAAAAAGAAAACATTTAACCCAATCCGATTTAGCGGAGCTCCTTGGGTATAAAGATAAATCAATGATTGCCCATATTGAAAATGGCGATTCTGATATGCCTTA
>JAFZRR010000033.1 GCA_017619815.1 Bacilli bacterium
AAGATGGATTGGCAATGTTGAAATCAAATCCATCATTGAGCATCTGTATGCTATCCAAGTCATTGAGACCATATAAATCAGAGAAGATAACACGATTGAACACCGCAGTATTGAGTGGGCTCTTCACTAAGCGGAAGAGATTTAAAACTAAGTCAAATGTTTGAGCAATCTCAAAGTCCACCTTGCCTTCAACGATGACTGGGATATTGTATTTCTTAAATGCTTTAACAAACTTCGCCATAGAAGTCGTAAATGGAACAACAAGGAAATCACCAAATTTTATGTCATCAGGTTGAACATCTAGTTTTCCAGTTTCTTTATTGAAATAGACTCTATTAATCTTTCTATTGGTCATGAAGTCCACGATGAGTTTAGCAACTTGCTCACAGTCAGAGTCATTTGAGACTTTATATCGATAGACTCCTTCCATCATGTTTGGATCATCAGTGTCTAAGTCTTTTGTGATGTCATCTTCATCAAGTGGAATGTTAATGTGTTCAAGCGCAAATTCCTTAGAAATCTCGTCTGTATAGTTGAGCATATTGTTGAACGATTCATTGAACCATTTTTTCAAGGCGTAATGGCTACGGAAGTTTCTAGTTAAAACTAGAAGCTCTTGATTATCTTGAAAAATCTTCTTGTTATCGAGGTAAGCTTTTACATCAGCGCCTCTAAATGAGTAGATAGATTGTTTTGGGTCACCAACGATAAATAATGAGCTTTCTTTTGGCTCCATTTTTGTCCAATCTTCTTCTTGTTTAGTTCCTGTTAAATAGAAGAACATTTCGGTTTGAAGAGGATTGGTGTCTTGGCTTTCATCGAGTAAGAAATATGAATGTCTATCAAAGACGTGATTAATTAATACACGATCGGTTAATGCACTCTTCTTGAATGCTTCGCGTAAGTACAGTAAGAAATCAAAGAATTGGAATTTTCCTTCTTCTCTTAAAGAATCGTTTATTTCTTTTAGCACGCTTAAAATGCAGTACATATAAAGAGAATATAAGTACTCATTTAATTTGGCTTGTATCGCACCATATTCTTCATTAAATTCTTGTGTGAATTTTAATAATGAATTTTTCTTGCTCTTATCTTCGATATTTGTGATGTAATCACCAAGCGAAGTACTCTTTGCCTCGTCAAGGAAACCATCCATATCTTTAATGGATTTAAGACCTTGTTTTAAGAAATAGATATTGTCACTCCAATTTGATTTATTGAACGTGAGCATTTTATACGCTCTTTCAATTTCTTTTTTAGCAAGTATTCTTTCTTTGCTTGTTGGTTTAAATAAATCTAAATCATCTGGTTGAGATAAGTTTTTAAATATTTCTAAAACATGTTTCTTGTCTTTATCAGTAAAGTATTCATCAAAATCTAACGCTGCTAAAGAGGAGTCATAATCCACTTTAAGATTTCTAATATCGCTTAATTCTGCGACACCTTTAACAAAGGCTTTGAAAGGATAATCTATGAAGTTGTTAAATTTAACCACTAAATCATGGAGTGAATTATCTGTATTTTTGAGGTAGTCATTATATTTTTCTTTAATGACTTGTTTATATTCTTCTTTAGAAATAACTGATGAAGATGATGGAATACCAAGTTCCGCAGGCATTTCATGAGCAATCATGTTGCAGAAGGAATCGATAGTTCCTAAGAAACATAAATCAATATTTCTTAAAGCTTCTTGGCAAAGGAGTTTTGATTCATTAGTTCTTTCTGGAAGATATTTATCGCTCTTATCTTTTTCATCACCACTTCTAATAGAAAGCAAGCTTTGGAATCTTTCAAAGAATTCATTTGCGGCAGCCTTGGTAAATGTAATTGTACAAATCTTATCAACAGAAACTCCAGCTTCCACTAATGAGACCATACGATAAACAAGAGATGTGGTTTTACCACTTCCCGCGGAAGCTTCGACGAAATAGTTATGTTTAATATCTTTAACTATCGTCTCTCTTGATAATGAATCGTTGTCTAATAATTTTTCTGCCATAACTAACTCTTATATTTCGTGCAGACATCTTTAAAGTAGCAGTCTTTGCAAGTGCTCTTATCTGCGTCTTTAAAGTGTCCTGTATCAATTGCGGTTTTTAATTCAACCAATGTGTTGATTAAGTTCTGATAATGATCCGCCATTGTATATTCTTTTTCAGTGCTAAATACTTGAGCTTTATTTCTCAAATATCTATATTCGAAACTTGTAACACTGACTTTGGTTTTCTTTTCAAGAATATATGCGTACAAAGTACATTGAATCATTGATGGAATATCATCGACAAAATGTTTAACTTTTCTTCCTGTCTTGTAATCAATGATTCGATATGTCTTATCTGGGTTTTCAATAACTTTATCTGGGAAACCATGGATTCTAATTCCCGATGTTGGTTCAACCCAGGATATGTCTTCTTCTGCCATAACGACATGAAGTTTTTCTTCTAGTTCATAAGCATTTTGCATCATCTTTATAAACTCTTTGCGAGATTTATTAGCAAGCGCTTCATTATCTGTTGGATTGATAATTAAATATTCATTAAAGCGAGCATTAGCTTGTTCTAAGAATTCCACTAAAGAAGTTTTGGATTTATCTAAATGTTCCAACAAGTCATGCGCCATGGTGCCGTATTCATTTGCCGGAATGACTTCAAAAACATCAATATCCTCTGGCTGTTCGACACCCAAGACATATTGCAAGTAAAAACTATATGCACATTTTGCAAAGGTGCCAACTGCAGAAGCGGAAAAAGATTTCTTTAATAATTTATCAACTTGGACATTGGTGTCTTCCTGTTCTTCGGCGTCTTCGGTTTTGTTTACTTTATTATTCAATAAAGATTTGCCAATACTTGAAATTGGTAAGATGTCATTCTTGAAATATTCGATATAACGGAACTTGGTTTTATTTTCTTCAAATTCTTTGTCAAAATTAGCGAGCGTTTTCTTTTCGCCATTCTCTCTTTTATATGTTTCAAAAACAACACTGGATGAGTTTTGTGCTTTTAATGATTGGGAATTATATGATGCCCAAGAAAGATGAACTTCGACATCATATTTCATCGCTTCATCTAAAAGAGTGTCATAGTTATCTTTGTTCTTAGCAATTTCTCTTGTGGATGCTTCTTTCACTCCGAATGGTTCATAGTCTCTATCAAGAAGTAATGGATTTTCTTTACTTGAACCAGGATAGTTATTAGAGCTAAATCCTGTAATGAATAAGTATTTTCTTAAGCAAGATGCCGCTCGGGAAATAGAAGTGAAATATAAAGAACCTGGTTGTGGTTTTTCTCTAGCAATCTTTTGACCAAAGAGTTGTATTCTAACATCTTCGTAATGAACACCATAATCTTTTTCAAATGAAAGCATTCTTAAAATTTTGCCTAAAGCATTATCATCAACTCTTGGATCTTTAATAATCGAATAACGTTCAATGAAGTTGGCCATTCCATCATTAATGATTTCAATGAACTTTTTCACATAGCCCATTGATTTATATCTACTTGTGGATTCATCTTCGTGGTATTTCTCATTGAAGTATCTTCTTACAAGAGTTTCATACGCATCGTATTTAGCAAGATTCTCTTCTGGGTTTTTAAATCCAACTTTTAGTCTGCCCACTATTTCAGTTACTGAATCTAGTGTGATTTCAAATCTCTTGCTAAGACCTTCGTTAATTGCGGTTAAATCGCCATCAAGATTTAAATCTTTTTTGAACTTCTCGACATCAAAAGATTCAGAGCTAACGACTTTGAGTAAATATTCATAACGGTAATGATTGGTTATCCAGTCATCTAATAACGCAAAGAGTTTGCCTGGACCAGTTGAAGTAATGAGTTTCCCAGTACCGATTGTGATTGGTGCTTTTAATAGGTCTCTATAGTTAGAAAGTATGTTTGCGTAATTAGCTTCTTCAGCGGAAGCAATTAAGCATTGATCGAATGGAATGCTGTTCTCATAAATGTAATTGAGGATGTCTTCAATTTCGTTAGTTTGACCGAATGCTTTTGTGTATCTTTTAATCTTTAAAGGCTTATTTTCTTGATTAATTATTTCTTCTTTAACTTCTTGACCCGCCGCTTTATTTAGCAAAGCTAACTCTAATGGTCTGAGGTTATTTTTTTCATAAATTTTGAATTCTATGTCATCGTGTGACTTGATTTTTGCTAACGCTAAACGAACCACGCCTACTTCATCAATAAAGTGGTTGTCTTGTAAGTACTTAACTAACTTTTCATATGCTTGTTTGACTGCACTATTTTTGGTGACAAACTTATCTGTTGGAAGCTTCTCAAAAATTGTTTCCTTTTCATTATCAATAATCTGATATCTCAAGTCTTCAAGTGTGGAAACTAGTTCTAAAACATCGTTATAGGTGAAGAGACGAAAATATGTAATTTCTCTAATTTGGTTATAAAGCGCTGCGGCAATTAAATCGTTCTTAACAAACTTCTCTTGATAGCTAATTCCAGACAACTGCAAAAGGTATTCTGCGAGTTCAAGCGCAGACATGTAACGTAAATCAAAAGTGGTTTGGTTAAAACTCGATAGAGATTTAATCTTTTCACTTTCGTCTATTGAGTTAGTTAAGACGATGGTTGTTTTTAGCATAGATAAATTATAACAATATTATAGTTAAAATTTATATTTTTCTTTTTGTTTTTTTATGATTCCAGTGCGGATTATCAGCTGTGCGACAATGCCCACAAGAACACCAGTGATAATCGCGGAAATAGCGATGATTGGTAAGTAGAACAAAACATATCCACTTCCTAAGAAGATGATGGCGATAAGTATTTGTCCAAAGACATGGAAAATAGATCCAACAACACTGACACCGATAATAGAGAACTTCTTTATCAATAGATATAGAAGAATCATCACCATCAAAGAGAATACTGCACCTGTAACAGACATCAAGAATCCCATTGAGGCAAATGTACCTCTAAGTAGGCCCACAATTAAAACACGGAGCAAGTCCACGATGACTGCTTCTAATATTCCAATCTCATAAAGAATAATCAAAATAACAATATTTGCTAATCCGAGTTTTACACCTGGAATGCCAATACTTGGAATAAATGATTCAAGGATAGCAATAACAATTGCCCCTGCGGTAAGTACGCCCATCAATGCGATTTTATGAGTGTTCCATTTCATAATTAAATCTCCACATCATAATTCGCTTTGCCTTCAATAATGATATAGACGGCATTATAAGCGCATATTATCGGTCTATTGGTTTCATAGACATAACCCATATTCACACAGTCTTGGTGAGGACATCCACTTTCAACGATTGCGATACCACCATTTTTGGTATGGATATGAACCACTCCATGAAGGCCATTTACGTAATAGTCTTTCTCTTCTTTTTTGGAGAGATCTATCACTTCCACAACATTGTTCTGAACATAGACTTTTGCCTGTAGGTTTTTCTTCGTTTTTAAGGTCAAAACAAAGATAAGTGAAATGACCGCTACAAGGAGTAGGGACCCAATGAGTATTAAATCGTTTCTTAAGGTCTTTTTATCCATTAGTGATATAGGACCTCGATAGAACTATTGCTATAAGCAACTTGATTATTCTTGATTATTATTGTCTTGATATCGAACTGTTGTTCAATGGCCTTAATTTCCTCAATTGTATTGTTCATTAAAGAGGTGCTTAAAGCATCTCCATAAGCCCCATTTTCGGATAAAACAATGACGCCATCATTGACGTTAATTGCGGACCCATTTGTGGGGTTGATGATATGGGAATAAGTGACACCATTTATCGATACACCTTGTTCATAAATTGAGGAGGTAGAAACAAAGCAGTTCTTGGCTTTGATGTAAGCATTCTTTACTTCTTTTAATCCAACAGTAAATAAACCATCTTTGGTTTGCTTTTCGCCAAGAAGAATTGATGAACTGCCTGCGTTAATTAGGTAGTTCTTAATCTCATTATTTTTAAGATAATCATACACTTCATCTAAAGCATATCCTTTGGCGATACCACCCAAGTCAATTTCGACTTCTCCAGTCCTTTTAACGGTGTTTTCTCCAAGGAAAGAAAGACTAGAGTTATTCATTTTTTCTAATTCCGCATTTATCGCGGTTTCAGAGAGAATTTCTTGATGTCCTAAAGCTTCTTTCCAGGCCTTAGATAAAGACCCGCATAACGGGTTAAAATAGGTCGCTCCTTCAAGTGATACATTAAAGGATTTTTGGAGTAAACTATAGAGGCTTTCACTGACTTCTATGGCGTCGTTTGTGTGGTTGATCGCGTATACTCCATTAGTTGATTTATTCTCATAGTTATCAGTAATATTACTGATATTATTCAAGATTTTTTCAACTTCCTTGATATTTTCTTTGCTTCCTTGATAGAGTTTTACATCCACCATTGTATCAAAACAAAAAACCTTGCTCTCAATAA
>JAFZRR010000034.1 GCA_017619815.1 Bacilli bacterium
GTGGATAAAGAAATGAAATCTGGTGTTGATGGTATCTACGCTGGTGGAGATGTCCTTCCAAGAGATATTAGACAAATCTATTTAGCGGAACACGATGGTATGGTGGCCGCCAAATCGATAATCAATTATTTAAATAAATAAGGTGCTAACAAGCGCCTTTTTTGTTACACTTATAAGTGTATTAGAGGAAATGAGTATGAAAGAGTTAATCATCTTATCCGGTCCAAGTGGAAGCGGTGTCTCATCTAGTAAGTTTGTATTTGAAGAATTAGGCTACTACGTCATCGATAGTGCACCAAGCAATGTGACTCAAGCATTATTGGATGAATGCGCCACAAACAATGACGCGAAAGGCTTTTGCCTTATGCCACGTATCAGTGGTGCCAAACAAGTCGTGGATGTTGCGAGAAAAGATAAGAGATTTAAAACCACATTCATTTTATTAACCACTGAGAAAGGCGAATTAATTAAAAGGTACGCGCTAAGCAGGCACGCGCACCCACGTAGCATTATGCACAAGATGCCACTTGAAGATGCGATTAACCTTGATATTAAAGATGCTTTAGATTTAGTGGGTCTTGCGGATTATGAAATTGATACAACGAGATTAACCACAAAAGAATTAAGAATTAATTTATATAATAAATTAGAAAATAAAGAAAACGATAATATCACCAAGATTACTTTCGTATCCTTTGGATTAAAGAATGGTATCCCTGTGGGACTTGATGCGATGTTTGATGTTCGTTTAATTCCTAATCCATATTGGATTGCTCGACTTGCTCCACTTAATGGTGCGGATCAAGAAGTTATCGACTATATGTTATCTTTTGATGTCACAAATGATTTACTAAAGCAAATAGTGGATTATTTAGAATACTACATTCCAGAAATGCAAAAGAACGGCCGCGCTAGTTACACAATTGGTATCGCTTGTAGTGGTGGCCAACATCGTTCCACATTTGTGGCCAATTATTTAAGAGATCACTTCAAAGATAGATATAATGTCGAAGTCTATCACCGCGATTCACCAGAACTTAATAAATAAATATGAGAAAACAATCATTTACTAGAGAAGTTAAAGAAGAACTATGTTCTAACGAATATCCCTCTCAAGATCGTTTGAGAGCGCTTTTAGCAGCTTATATTCGTATCAATGGTTCCTTAGTGTTTAGAGATAAGAAATCTTATCTTTCTTTATCTAGTGAAAACGCAAAGATATCCGCATTTATATATAAAATGCTCAGCGATATTTATAAATCTGACGCTAGACTCATCTATGAGACTAAGACCAATTTAGGTAAAAACCGTATCTATAGAATCGAAATCCAAGAAGCCAGCGAAACTATCTTAGAAGATTTAGATATTTCCTTTTTAGAAGGAAAAATCTCTAAGAATATCGTTCGCAATGATGATACAATCTCTGGCTATTTAGCGGGCGCTTTCCTCGCAAGTGGTTCCGTCAATTCTCCAAGCACAAGCAATTATCATTTAGAAATCGCTTTAAATAGTGAGAACTATGCGAAGTGGTTATCAAAGTTATTTTCTAAATACCACAACAGTGATATTGAACCTAAAATCACCAAAAGAAGAGAACAATTCGTTATCTATTTCAAAAAGAGTGATCAAATATCGAATTTTCTCATCATGATCGGCGCAGTCACTTCGTGTTTAGAATTTGAAGAAGCGAGAATGAATCGAGACTTAGTCAATTCCGCGAACCGTTTAACCAACATGGACACTGCGAACATGAAGAAGATTTATGAAACCGGTCTAAGACAAGTGGAAGAGATCAAAGTCATTGATAAAGCTGTTGGTATTGAAAATATCACTAACGCAAAAGTGAGACTTCTTTGTTCCTTAAGACTAGAAAATGAATCCGCGTCTTTAAATGACCTAGCGGATTTAATGAGTGAAAGATTGGAAAAAGATATTACTAAAAGTAATATTAATCACTTGTTTAGAAGTATACACGAAATGTATTTGAGGTATAACGATGGACGTTAATAAACAATTAGGTAAAAGAATTAAATACCTCAGATCATTAGTGAAATGGTCACAAGAAGACTTAGCCTTAGAAGCGGGAATTAATAAAAATTACCTCTCTGATTTAGAAAGAGGAGAGAGAAATCCAACGGTTAAGGTTTTAGAAAAGATTGCCAAAGCATTTGGCATTTCCTTAGAAGATTTATTTAAAGGCATCCAGACTTTCTAGGATGCTTTTTTCATAAAAAAAGCTATTATTTTTGCATTTTTATGCGTTTTTATTGTAAAAAATAATGAATATAGTATAAACTATATGCGCAAACAAAGGAGGACATTTATTACATGTCAGTAAAAGTTGCAATTAACGGATTCGGTCGTATTGGCCGTTTAGCATTCAGACAAATGTTTGGAGCAAAAGGTTATGAAATCGTCGCAATCAACGATTTAACTTCTCCAAAGATGTTAGCTAACTTATTAAAATACGATACCGCTCAAGGTGGTTATGCCGGTGTCATCGGTGAAGGCTTACACACTGTTTCAAGTAAAGAACCAGTCTTAGCAGAAGATGGCAAAACAGTCTTAGAACCAGGCTCAATCACAGTTGACGGAAAAGAAATTACCATCTATGCGATGCCAAAAGCAGAAGAACTCCCATGGGGCAAACTCGGTGTCGACGTCGTCTTAGAATGTACAGGTTTCTATTGTTCTAAAGAAAAATCAATGGCACACATCAGAGCAGGTGCAAAGAAAGTTATTATTTCCGCTCCTGCAGGAAAAGACTTACCAACCATCGTCTTCGGTGTTAACGAAAAGACATTAACAAAAGACGATCAAGTCATCTCCGCTGCTAGCTGTACCACAAACTGCTTAGCCCCAATGGCCAAAGCATTAAATGATTTAGCTCCAATCCAATCTGGTATTATGAGCACAATCCACGCCTATACTGGTGACCAAATGATCTTAGATGGTCCACACAGAAAAGGTGACTTACGTAGAGCACGTGCTGGCGCAGCCAACATCGTTCCTAACTCTACAGGTGCTGCAAAAGCTATCGGCTTAGTCATTCCAGAATTAAATGGCAAATTAATCGGTAGTGCACAACGTGTCCCAGTCCCAACTGGTTCCACAACAATCTTAACAGCCGTTGTTAAATTTGATGGCGAATTAACCGCAGAAGTTATCAATGCTCACATGAAGAGTGTTGCTGACCAATCCTATGGTTATAACGAAGATCCAATCGTTTCTTCCGACGTTATCGGTATGAGATTTGGTTCTTTATTCGATGCTACACAAACAATGGTTTGCAAACTCGGTGAAGGTTTATACGAAGTCCAAGTCGTCTCTTGGTACGATAACGAAAATTCCTACACCAGCCAAATGGTTCGTACCATCAAATACTTCGCAGAAAATTGCTAAGTGTTGGTGCTACATTAATTAATTAAAAATTGGCACCTATGCTTGTTCATGGGTGCCATTTTATAAAAAAGGAGAAAATTAACTATGTTAACAGTTAAAGAATTGAACGCTAAAGGTTTACGCGTTGTCGTTCGTGTCGACTTTAACGTCCCACTCAAAGGTGGCGAAATCAGAGATGATAATCGTATCGTCGCTGCTCTTCCAACCATCAAAGAATTAATCGCTAAAGGTGCCAAAGTCATCTTAATGAGCCACTTAGGCAAAGTTAAACACAAAGAAGCACCAGAAGTGGTTGAAGAACAAAAGAAGAAAAACAATATGGCCCCAGTCGCCAAGAGATTAAGCGAATTATTAGGCCAAGAAGTCGTCTTCGTCCCAGTTACACGTGGTGAAGAATTAGAAAAAGCTGTCGCCGCTTTAAAAGATGGCCAAATCTTATTAATGCAAAATACCCGTTATGAAAAGGGTGAAGAAAAGAATGATCCTGAATTAGCCGCTATTTGGGCTAACTTAGCAGATGCATTCGTTATGGATGCTTTCGGTAGTGCTCATAGAGCACATGCTTCCACACATGGTATTCCTTCTTTATTAAAAGAAGCTGGCAAACCAGTCGCAGTTGGCTACTTAGTGGAAAAAGAAGTTGCTAACTTAACAAGATGTGTTGATGTCAAAGCTGAAGATAGACCATATGTCGCAATTTTAGGTGGTTTAAAAGTTTCCGATAAGATCAAAGTTATCGAATCCTTATTAGGCAAATGCGACAAGATCTTAATCGGTGGCGCTATGGCATTTACATTCAGTAAAGCTTTAGGCCACCCAACCGGTACATCCCCAGTTGAAGATGATCAATTAGACTACGCACGTGGTTGCTTAGCCAAAGCCAATGGCAAAATCGTCTTACCAGTCGATACAGTCGTCGGTGATGCCTTTGATCCAGCGGAAAGAACAACAATTTCTGTTTTAGATAATGTTGATGTCCCAGAAGGATTCCAAGGTTTAGATATCGGTCCAAAGACCAGAGAATTATTCGCAAAAGAAATCAGCCAAGCTAAGATGCTCTTCTGGAACGGCCCAATGGGTGTCTTCGAACAAGAAGAATTCCAAAAAGGTACATTAGCCGTTTGTGAAGCTGTCGCCGCACTCGAAGGAAAAGCCTTCACCGTTTGTGGTGGTGGTGACTCCGCAGCCGCGATTAAACAATTTGGCTTTGCCAAGAAGTTCTCACACGTTTCTACTGGTGGCGGTGCTTCCTTAGAAATGATCGAAAACGATGGCCACTTACCAGGCATCGATGTCCTCAAATAGTTATGAGAAGAAAACTTTTATTAGGCAACTGGAAAATGAATAAGACTTCCGCGGAAGCCAAACAGTTTGCTCTTGAAACAAAAGAACTTGTTGAATTAGCAAGTAAGAACAACATCGATATCGGTGTTGCTCCAACATACTTATCTTTAGCCGCGGTTAAAGAAAACGCGGATAAGAGAATGATTGTCGCCGCACAAAACTGCCATTTTAACGACCATGGCGCGTTCACCGGTGAAATCTCTATTCCTATGCTTCAAGAATTCGGTATTGATTGGGTTCTTATCGGCCACTCTGAAAGAAGAGCTTATGATAATGAAACCAATTTAAAATGCCATGACAAGATTAAAGCTTTATTAGCTAACAAAATGGTTCCTGTCTATTGTGTTGGTGAAACTTTAGATCAATTTGAAGCCGGAGAAACCAAAAAGGTGGTTTCCGAACAAGTTAAAGAAGGTCTTAAAGACTTTACCGCTGAAGAAGTGAAAGATTTAGTTATCGCTTATGAACCAGTTTGGTCCATCGGTACCGGTAAAAACGCTTCTACAGAAATCGCTCAAGATGTCTGTGGTTATATCCGTAGCATCTTAAGAGAACTCTTCGGTAACGTTGCTGATGACATTCGTATCCTTTATGGTGGTAGTGTCAAACCAGAAAACATCAAAGCCTACTTATCTTGCCCAGATATTGATGGCGGCTTAGTCGGTGGAGCTTCTTTAAAGAAAGAATCTTACGAAGGATTATTAACTAATATTCTTTAATAGGTAAAAACTATGTCGGAATATAAAAATTGGTCGAAAGACTACGTCGAAGAGACGGAGATTAATTTCTCATTAGTCAAAGTCTTTGGCTATATGTTTGCTGGTTTATTAATCACGACTATAGTCATGTTTGGACTTTCGGCTTTATACACACACTTATTCTCCGTTGGAAACGGCTTTATTGATTCAGAAATAGATTTCAGCAATAACGTTGCAGTCTTATCTTTATTAATCGCGATGATTGTTAGTTTCATTGGATTAATTGTCTTATCATTTGTCGTTCCTAGTATGCTCCATCGTGGGAAACATAGTATCCTTGTTCCTTCAATTCTATATTCCGTCTTGATGGGTGTTGCCTTATCAACGCTTGCGATATTCATTCCTTGGTATCTATTAGGCGTGACATTCGGCATAACCGCGGTAATCTTTGGATTACTCGCCCTTATCGCTTTATTAAGCCGAGGACGCCTAAATGGCCTATTAATCGTGGGTATGGGTTTAATCTTAGGAGCAGCATTAATATCTTTGTTCCTTTGGATCCTCACATTCTTCATAGAGGTAACTTGGTTATTCTGGGTCGTCTCCTTAGCGGTCTTCGCCGGAATGATGCTCATAACCATCTGGGATGTCGCGAGAATTAAAAATATCGCCCAAGAAGGGGAAATGAATAATAATCTCTCCCTATATTGCGCGTATATACTCTATAACGACTTCATCCACATCTTTATCAGAGTCTTAAGAATATTACTAATTGTCGTAATAAGGACTAAAAAATAATCTCTACTATATTTATATATAATAGATATAAGGGAAAAGGTGCCTAAAAAGGTGCCTTTTTTTCTTACCTAAAATGGCGTTTTTATGGTTTACAAAAAATTTTTAAATTTCTTCTTTACACATATGCGTATAAGCGTATAATAGAAAACAGCGCGACCCCCTGAGGGCCTCGCAAAATACCACTTATAAAAAGATAAAAAAATCTTTCAAAAGTCATTGACATGATTAAATCGATAGTGGTATGATTTGTAAGCATGCTGTGGCGAGAGCCAAACCTATTACATAGTAATACAACATGCACTGATCTTTGAAAACTGAACAGATGTACAAACACAAAACGTCAATTTATTTTTTAATTACAATAACCAGATAATAATTTTGAACTAGAATAAAACTTTGAGAGTTTGATCCTGGCTCAGGATGAAC
>JAFZRR010000035.1 GCA_017619815.1 Bacilli bacterium
AAAAGACAAAGGGACATTAGATTTCTTCAATGAATAAAACTGTTTAGCGATTGGAATGTATTTTTCTTCTTTAGAAATATCTTGGTTAATAATTTCAATGATATTTCCATCTTCCATCTTCACAATCTCATCTGCGTATTCTTTAGCTAGCTCTTCATCATGAGAAACCACTACTACAAGAGATCTTGCGGATATCTTCTGTAGTATTTTCATGACTTCGTGAGCATTCTTGCTATCTAAAGCTCCAGTTGGTTCATCAGCGAGAACAATCTTTGGAGAATTCACTAACGCTCTAGCAATTGCGACACGTTGTTTTTCTCCACCACTTAATTTATTA
Source organism: Bacilli bacterium (assembly GCA_017619815.1). Taxonomy (GTDB): domain Bacteria; phylum Bacillota_I; class Bacilli_A; order RFN20; family CAG-826; genus RUG13091. The sequence continues at coordinate 338 of JAFZRR010000035.1, forward strand.
ACTCTTTGTTTCGCGGAGGCTTTTAAACCAACCATATTAATTAAATCAGAACACTTTCTTAATCTAGTTTCTAATGTTGCGTTAGAGATAGCTTGTAGAGGAAACATAATGTTATTAAGAACACTTTCATTCTCAAACAATTTGAAATCTTGGAAGATTAATCCAAAGTTCTTTAAACGATATTCATCCTTTTCTTTATCTCCCATTAAGTTAATGTGTTTACCATCAATTGTGATGTCACCAGAAAAGTCGATGAGACCCGCAAGTATATTGAGTAAGGTCGTCTTTCCACATCCAGAAGGGCCTTCTACCACTATTAGTCCAATTCTTGGCAGTTTGAGATTCACATTATTTAAAACAACACTCGAACCATATTTTTTCGATACATTACGAATAGTAATCATTCTTCCGCTATTTCCTCCTTTGGTGAAATTTTCTTGGAAAAGAATAAAGGCAAGTATGTTGAGGCGGCACATATGATAAGTGTTGTGGGAATAATGATAATAAAGGCTAATAGAGGCACGAAAATCATATTTTGGAACGATGTAACAACTTGAATAATTTGATTTCCTAATAACGCTAATAAAGGGGAAAGAATAAAAGAAGATATCATAGATATAAGGCAGATAAATAAGTTCTCATAGAAATATATAGAGAAGATTTCTTTCTTGCTTGCACCTAAGCAAGTTAATATCGCACTAGTCTTTTTATCTTCTGTATAAGATGAGAAAGAAATAATACCTAATATTAATGTAGTGCCCACAAGAGCGATGATAAGGAATAATTCCATTCCTAACGTCGCTGCAATGATCAAATCAAAAAGAGCGGTACTAATTGTTAAAGATGGAGAATCAATCTTCAGCGGTTCTGGTATTTCTTGGATGAGATTTTGTAAGTCTTTATTATCATGAAAATCTTTTAAGAATAACTGGTATGAATAAGAAGAAAGTTCATCACTTCCATCGCAGCTTAAAAGCATATCGTACCAAGTCACTTCTCTATCTAATTTTGTTGAAAGATTTACCAGTATTGTTTCTTGCAAATACTCTTTAATTGGCTGATAAGAATAATAAAGTTTTGGTGTTGCTAAAAAATTCAAGTCATCAACAACACCGACTATTTTTATTTCTTTTTCATAAATGAAAGAATCAACTACAACTTGATTTTCGCTTCCGTAATATTGATATTCGTATTCATCATAAACGGAAAGAATTAGACCTAACGGCTCACTATGAAATTCCTTCTTGATGTAGTCATATCCTTTCTTGTTAATTAGGACTTCGGATAAGGCTTCTTCAGAGGGTAAAGAGCCATTAATGAGTAGGTCTTTATTAAAGCTTTTATCAATGAACGAATAGATGGAATTATATGAAAGTTCTTCTAATCGTGAATCACCACTTTTGATGATTGGATACTTAGATATTAGTGTGGTGATATTTGGTTCTACATAAAACTTTTCTAACGTGTTTTTTGAGACCGATAATTCTTCTAATGATGGCCTACTCATTTGGACCAAAGACATTTTGCTTACAGGAATTTGTTGACTGATTTCTTTGCTAATTGTCGCCACTCCATAATCGATTTGTCTATAAGTACTATTTCTTATTGATGCGGTACTTCCATTTGAAAACCCCACAATTAAAAGACAACTCGCTAAACCAATAAATAATGAAGTTATTGCAATCAAGTTTCTTTTAATTCTTCTAAAGAAGTTTGATTTTGAAAGAGTGAAAATCCAATGCTTTTGTTTATTGAGTTTTTCTCTTTCTCTTTTAAAGGGAATGAGTTCATCTTCCACAATTTGCTCATCTTCCACTTTCCCATCTTTAATTGTGATAATTCGATCGGAGTATTTATTTACTAGTGATTCATTATGTGAAACCACTATCACTAATCTTTCCTTACTTATCTTCTTTAATAAATTCATGATCAAAGTGGAATTCTTTGTATCTAATGCACCAGTTGGTTCATCCGCTAAAATGATTCTCGGATCATTGATGAGCGCTCTTAAAATAGCGACTCTTTCTTTTTCTCCTCCGCTTAAATCCTTGCACTTTGATTTATAAAGTTTTTCGTTAAAGCCAATACTTTTAAGAAGGCTTCTTGCTTTGCCTTCAGCATCCTTTTTCTTTTTCCCTTTAACTAAAGCGGGAAGCATAACATTAAATAAAACTGTTTCATTCTCTAATAATTGATAATGTTGAAAAATAATTCCAATATCGTTGTTTCTATAATTTTCTTTTTCTTTTAAATTCCATTTATTAATGTTGTTCTTTTTGAAGTACACACATCCGTTTGAAGGTTCATCTAAAAGAGAAATCATATTTATTAAAGTGGACTTGCCGCTTCCTGATTTACCAACAATAGAAACAAAGCCGTGGTTAGAAAAAGTTAAGGAAATATTATCTAAAACAATCCTTTCTTTTCCATTATCCAATTTATATTTCTTACTGATGTTTGCTAACCTTAATACCGCCACAACATTCCTCCTTGTAAATATACAGTCTCAAACTTTTCTCCAAGGTATTGACACAACTTATTTGTTTTGATTTAATATGTGCGTTAGTGTTTACCGGAGTACCGGCCAAAGCCCAAGTTTAGTAGGCTTTACGCTAACATTTTTTATTTCTTGTAATGTTGTATTAAGTAGTCTTCGATTTCTTTCAAATCTTCTTCTGATAAGTTAAATTTCTTTAATAAATCACCTCTAGTCCTTAAAGGATCGTCTCTTGCATATTTTCTGAGATATGCTTTGGACGGCCTGTCTGGATCTGGATTTTCTTTTAAGGAAATATACCTTCCTTTCTTTGTTGGGTGGGTAGTAAGTTCCATGTTTTTCCACTTTTTCTTGGTTGAAGAAACCTCAAGGCTAGGATGTCCTCTAGTTAATCGGTTTATGTAGAATTTATATTTAGGCATTTTAAAACCCTCCTACTAATTAAATAGGGGGGTCTTTTATGATTTAGTTACAAAAAACTTTTATTTTTGGTACTATATTTGTGTTAGTGATTCTCGGGAATACCGATGAAAGCCCAAGTTTAGTAGGCTTTACACTAACATTTTTATTTACATTTTCATCGCTGCAGGAACTTTTGGAAGTCCAGGCATGGTCATAACTGCACCAGTTAATGGAACAATAAATCCTGCACCTGCAGATAAGCGAACTTCTCTTACTGTGATAGTAAATCCAGTTGGAGCGCCTAATACTTTTGCATCATCAGTAATAGAGTTAGGAGTCTTAGCCATACAAACCGCTAAGCCTTTATAACCCATTTTTTCATATTGGGCGATTTGTTCATTGGCGAGGTCGGTATAAACAACTTCACCAGCGCCATAGATTTTCTTAGAAATGATTTCAATTTTATCTTTGATGGAATAGCTTTCATCTCCGATAGGATAGATGGCTTTGAAATTTGATTTTTCTGTATCTAAGATTTCTTTAACTGTGTTGGCTAATTCCACTGCTCCTTCGGAACCTTTTAAAGCACC
>JAFZRR010000036.1 GCA_017619815.1 Bacilli bacterium
AATAGAATTGATCATTATGAAAAATTAGGTAATGGTCCACACTTTGAATTTGGTTATGAAGAATCATATGGTTGTTTAGTCGCTCCATTTGCCAGAGACAAAGACGGTTGCCAAGCCATCCTCTTATATTGTGAAATGGCGTTATATTATGACCGCTTAGGAAAACCATTGGACGTGGTGTGGGATGAACTCCAACAAAGATTTGGTTATCACCTTGATATCGCCTACTCCATTGAATTCAAAGGCAGTACCGGACAACAAGCTATGGATAACTTAATGGACGGCTTACACAAAGCCCCATTAAAGGAACTCTCAGGCGTCAAAGTTATCCGTGTGGAAGATTATAATAAGCAAGAAGCTTATGAGGCAGACAAAGTCGAAAAGATTAACTTACCAAAATCTAACGTGGTGAAGTTATTCTTCGAAAATGGTAATACCATTACGGTACGTCCATCTGGTACAGAACCAAAAGTGAAGTTCTACATCGGTATGAAGAGCAAAACAAAACTCGACAAATCTCAAGCGGACAAATTATACGAAGAACTTAAGAAAGCTCTTAACATCTAAAATAAAAGACCGGTTTGTTCCGGTCTTTTCTTATATCTTTAATAAGCCTACGGCTTGTTGCACTCTTTCGAGTGTTGGTTTAGCCATTGCTTTAGCTTTCACTGCGCCATCGCGGAGGACTTTTTCATAAGCCTTGGTTTCAACGATTTCTTGATATCTCTTTTGGAATGGTTCGAGTTCCGCGCAAACAACATCAGCAACTGCGGTTTTGAATTCGCCATATCTTTTACCAACAAATTCTTTTTCCGCATCTTCAATACTAATATCTTTTAATGCGGCATAGATGGTTAATAAGTTAGAGATACCTGGTTTGTTTTCAGGATCGTATTTAACTTCACATCCTAAGTCAGTAACCGCGGACATAATTTTCTTTCTCACAGTCTTCATATCATCTTTTAAGAAGATATCACCTTTAGGATCACTTTTAGACATCTTCACTGTTGGATCACTTAAGGACATGATTCTGGCACCAACTTTTCTAAGTTCGTAGTTAGGCATCTTTAAGATTTTGCCATAACGATTGTTAAATCTATTGACTAAATCACGAGTGATTTCCACGTGTTGAACTTGGTCTTCGCCCACAGGGATGATTGCGGCGTCATATAACACGATATCGCACGCCATTAAGACTGGATAAGCGAATAAGCCCAAACCGATCGCGGATTCATTCATCTTTGATGCTTTATCTTTATATTGGGTCATTCTGGATAATTCACCCATATAGAGATAGTTTTGCATAATCGCATTTAATTCAGCGTGTTCGCTGACACTGGATTGAAGGAATAGTGTAACTCTTTCTGGGTCTAAGCCTGCTGCTAAGTAGAAACTTGCTAAGTCAATTGTGTTTTGTCTTAAGACTTCAGGATCAATCGGAAGAGTTAAAGCATGTAAATCCGCAATAAAGAAAATACATTCTCCTCTTTCCATCATTTGAGGGAGACGTTTGAGTACTCCAATGTAATTGCCAAGTGTTAATTGGCCTGTTGGTTTAATACCAGTTAAGATGCGATCTGCCATAAAAATTTCCTCAATCAGTAGTAATAGTTTAGTGGTTTAATTTCATATTTTCAAATCATTTGAATATATGACTTTATAAATTTTTGCTATAATAGTGCCGCTATGATTAAGATTTACACCTCTCCAAGTTGTTCTAGTTGCCGCAAAGTGAAGAAATGGTTCCAAGACCAAAACATCCCCTTTGTGGAGAAAAATATTTTCGCTGCCACGCTAAATGAGAACGAATTAAAAGAAATTCTTATTAAGAGTGAGAATGGTACTGAAGATATTATTTCTAACAAGAGTAAAATTGTGAAAACTAGTGGTGTTGATTTAGAGGGAATGACCGTCAAAGAACTCATAGAGTTCATTAGACAAAATCCTTCTGTATTAAAAAGACCAATTATGGTGGATGACAATAAGATCCAAGTGGGCTATAACGCTGATGAAATAAGAACCTTCATTCCTCACGCTAGACGTATCGCGGAATGGGAATGTGCAAGGTGTAAAATGCTAAAAGAATGTGATCATAAAAAGGATGACGAGAATTAACGCCATCCTTTTTTAAATCTCTCAAATGCTCTTGCACTTTTTACCTTATAGTTTTCGTCGTAGCGGAGCTTATATTTATCACATAATTTGAACATCACTTCTTTCGCTCTTTGCTGAGTATTTGCTTCAATTTCAATATCGTAATCAATAACATCTAGATATTCATTTTTATCAATGACCAAGAGATAATCATCAATTGATATTTCAATGCGTTTAGTCACTAATTTTATTATCTCTTTAAATTCTTTGAATTTATTGTTCAGCGCAGCGTCAATCTGAGGATGATTTTCTAAAGTCTCATTTATTTCTAAAACGCCTTCTTTTTGTCTCACTTTCAAAGTGAGTTCATGAATGCCTGTAGAAGTGTTTCTGATACGAAGCATCATCCCGTTTTTATCGATGAAAAACTCATCGTTATCGAAGTAGATATTTTCAATGGTAAAACAGTCACAGTTAAAACCATTTTCTAATAAATCATCGATTACTTTTTTGTAATCGTTTTCATTAATCATTACTCTTTCTTCGTATTCAATATGTTCCATATTTGTGATATGATTATACCACTAAAGAAGTTGACTATGAAAATTGGACTTTATTATAAAGAGAAAAATAAAGAAAACGCCCTTTTTCTAAAAGAACAATTAGAGAAAAATGGTTTTACTTTAGATAACGTTAATCCTGATGTTATTTTCTCCATCGGTGGTGATGGAACCTTTTTACAAGCGGTCCATGCATATATCAATAAATTAGATTCTATTAAGTTCATCGGAATTAACTATGGTTCATTAGGTTTCTTCTGTGGTTATACCAAAGAAGATATCCCAGAACTCATCAAAGAACTTAAAGGCGAATTATTTGTTAAACAATATTCATTATTAAAAGGTGAAATTAAATACCAAAATAGTGAACAAGATATTTATGCATTAAATGAGATTAGGATTGAAAATCCTTTCCACACACTTATCAGCGATGTTTTTATCGATGATGAAAAGTTAGAAACGTTCCGCGGAAACGGCTTAATGGTGTGTTCATCACTCGGTAGTTCCGCATATAACAAATCACTTGGTGGTTCTTTGATCGATAGTGATTTAAATGTTTTAGAATTAACTGAAATCGCGGGCTTAGATAACAATATTTTCCATTCCCTCAAATCCTCTTTAGTGGTTAATGGAAATAAGAAGATTTCCTTTAAAGGAGATTTATCGAGTATTGTCGTCGGATATGATAATTTATCGATGCAAAAAGAAGACAATTTATTAGAAGTGACAATCTCTATTTCTGATAAGAAAGTAAATATTGTTTATTCAAAGAATAATTCTTATATCAAAAAGATTAGAAAGAGCTTTGTATTATGATAGTTTTAGATCAATTGAAGGATGATTTTAATGCCTTCTTAAAGAATAACGCCTTATGGATTGCTTTGGCCCTTGTCGTGGTTATTGCAATAGTCGTGGTTCTCATCCTTGTCTTAGGAAGAAAAACTAAAAAAGCCAAACCTCAAATCGCTGAGAAGAGTAAATGGGTGGAAGCCTTAGGCGGAAAAGAAAATATCGTTAGTAGTGAAGCTTATGGTTCTAGACTTGCCGTATCACTTGTCGATAAATCATTAATGAATAAAGAAGCATTAAAAGAGCTCGGTGTGACAAACTTCATTGAGATGAGTAATAAGATTACTCTTCTATTAGAAGATAAAGCCGAACTCGTAAAAGCGGAATTAGATAAAAAAGACTAGCGAGCACTAGTCTTTTATTATACTTAAGAAATCTTTTTTGATCTCATCCACGGGGAATCCAATGACATTGGTGACACTTCCCTGAATTTCTTTTACTATTGGATATTTTTCATTATCCTGAACACCATAGGCTCCCGCTTTATCAAGTGGAGAACCGGTTTTCACATATTCTTCAATTAACTTATCGCTTAGTGGATAGAAGAATACTTTTGATATTACGTAGTGTTCTATTAATTGATCTTTTTTGAATAAACAATAAGCGGTAATAACTTCATGCATTTCACCAGATAATTCTCTTAAAATTTTCTTGGCGTCTTCCGCATCTATTGGTTTACCAATAATTTTACCGTTATGGACCACGATGGTATCCGCAGAAATGACTAAATCATCGTAGTGGTCTTTGTGGATTTTTTCTCCTTTTCTTTTCGCAATATCTAAGACCGCATTTAAAGGAGATAAAACATAACTTTTATCTTCATCAATATCCGCGGTGATAATTGTGAAATCACTTGTGATTTGTTTAATTAATTCTTGTCTTCTTGGAGAAGCACTCGCTAATATGACCATCTTATGAATTCTTTGCCATAATCACAGGAATGATAATTGGATGAGTTTTACTTCTTCTATATAAATAGAATCCTGCGACTTCTTTAATTAATAATTTGAGTTCTGCGAAACTTGGTTTGGTTTGAAGTTTTTCCGCAATCGCACCCTCTAATAATTGTGTTAATTCTTTATGTAATGTCTTACTACCTTGATCAATAACACCTTTGGAATAGAGTTCTGGATGAGAAATCATCACATTCTTCTTGGTGTCGATGCTGATAGTGATGGCCATCATACCATCATCGGTTAAAATACGACGGTCATTGATAACTGCTTCCGCGAGAGAATTGGTGTCTTTACCATCAATAAAGGTATTGCCGTGTTCCACTGCGTAACCGCGTTTAACCACACCTTTTGACAAAGTCAAAGTATCACCGTTATCTAAGATAAAGATATTTTCTTCTTTAACGCCTAAATCCATCGCTAATTCTTTGTGAAGTCTTTGCATTCTATATTCACCGTGAATTGGCATGAAGTATTTTGGTTTCATTAATTTAAGCATCAATCTGAGTTCTTGACGAGAAGCGTGTCCAGAGGAGTGAATATCGTTAAGAATGGAGTTGGTGATGATATCCGCACCAGCACGTGCTAAAGAGTTAATGATGTTATCAATCATGACGCCATTGCCTGGAATAGCAGAGCTAGAGAAGACAATTGTATCACCAGGAATAATATGAATATCTTTATGCGCGCCGTTAGCAATTCTACTTAACGCAGCCATCGATTCACCTTGGCTACCTGTGCAGAGAATTAATAATTCACTGTTAGGGAATTTCTTAATATCTTGAGTTTCAATAATGGCGTCATCTGGAATATGGATATAGCCAAAACTACGAGAAATATCGACGGCTTTTTCCATACTTCTTCCAACGATGGTAATCTTACGATTATGACTGACCGCAGATTCACAAACTTGTTGAATACGAGAGATGTTACTAGAGAATGTAGAAACGATCAATCTTCCTTGGGCGTTTTTGATAATGTCATCGATGGAATCGTAAACGTTCTTTTCGCTAGGTGTATAACCTTCTTGCTCAGCATTTGTGCTTTCGCCTAAAAGCAATGTAACACCTTCTTCACCGATTTCCGCCATACGGGAGATTTCGATATCTTTTCCAATAGGAGTTAAGTCAATCTTAAAGTCGCCTGTAGAAACGATTCTTCCTTCTGGTGTATCAACAACGATTCCAAAGGAATCAGGAATACTATGTGTCACGCGATAGAAACTTACTTTAAATCTATCAACTGGAACGATTGTATCGCTATCGTATTCAACGACATTCGCCATCTCGCTCATACGATATTCTTCTAATCTAGTTTTGATTAATGCTGCCGCAAGGCGTGGAGCGTATATAACTGGAATGTGAACGGCTTGTAATAAAAATGGAATACCACCGATATGGTCTTCATGTCCGTGAGTGATGAAAAGAGCTTTGATTTTATTGCGATTGTTTTTTAAATGTGTGAAATCTGGAACGATATAGTTGATACCAGGGAATTCCACACCTGGGAATTTGACACCAGCATCGATAATGATGATTGTTTCATCATTCTCAATACAGTACATGTTTTTACCGACTTCACCTAAACCACCAAGTGCATAGACAGAAACCGGCAACGAAATAGCCTTTTCCATTTAACAAACCTCCTTACATTATAATATGTATAATTTGTCGCCATTATTATAGCACCATTTAATAAAAAGGACACAAGTATCAACTTGTATCCTTGTTAGATTATTTCCTCTCCTGGGATTTTACCCTCTGGGTTATTAGCGTTTATTCTATCATAATAGAATATACCATCTAAATGATCATATTCATGTTGTAATACCACAGCATCATATCCCATTGCTGTTAAGATGATATCTTCACCTCTAATGGCTTCATAAGCTTTCATTTTTATTTTGTAGTAGCGGTGGACCAAACCTGGATGGTGGTTAGGAACGGATAAGCATCCTTCACCCGCTTCTAAGGCACATTTTTTCATGCTTGTTTCTAAAATGACTGGATTGACGATTTGATATTCCACTGGTCCGTTATCGGTTTCGTAGTAGATAACGAACATTCTTTTTAATAAGCCAATTTGGATTGCGGCCATACCGACACCAGCTTGAAGGTGGTGCTTTTCTGCGTATTCTTCATCTTGGCTTAATTTGAGGTATTCAAGCATCGCATCAAGAGTTTCCTTATCTTTCGTGGATAAGGGTAATTCGACAGGAAGTGATTTCTTCCTCATAATTGGGTTAGTATCTTTGATAATCTTGAGTTTCATACGGGCATATATTAACACAAAATAATCATAAATGTATTGATAAAACATTTGCTATAATGAATTAGATATGAATAAAGACATTTATTTAAAAGCAGAAAACCTCAAAGAACTCTTAGAAAAAGATCCTCGTATCATTAAACTCAACGAGTTAGAAAAGAAAATGGACGAAGATGAAGAAGTGATGTCTTTAGCCTATAAAAAAGATATGGCCGCAGTCCATTATAGCGACACTTTAAATCATTTTTCTGAAGATAGCATTGAAGCGCAAAAAGCTTTAAAAGAATTACATGAAGCAAAGCTTAATCTCGATAATCACCCAGTGGTGAAAGAATATATGAAAGCCTATGTTGAAGTCAGAGACCTATATAACGAAATTAATGAAATCTTATTCGCTAATTTTGCGAGTAATCTCTGCCCAAAGGATAAATAGATATGAGAATCGTCGGTGGTTTATATAAAAGAAGAATTATCACCTATCCAGATGATGCGGAACATATTAGACCCACGAAAGACCGCATTAGAGAGGCGATTTTCTCGGCACTTGGGGATTTAACCGGTTATACGGGTGTCGACCTTTACAGTGGCTCTGGAGCGATGGGAATAGAAGGTTTATCTCGTGGATGCAAATTCATGACCTTCGTCGATAAGAATAAAATCGCGATTGAGACCACGAAGAAGAACATATCTTCCTTAGGAATTAATAACGCGGAAGTGTTATATATGGATGATGAATCCGCTATTAAATTATTTATTAAGGAAAAAAGAAAGATTGATATCTTATTCTTAGACCCACCATATAAGTTAGGAAGATATGAAGAAATCATATCTACATTTATCGAAAATGATTTGTTAAGTAAACATGCTATAATCGTTATCGAAAGCGATAGAGACGTCGCGATTAAAGAAGAATACTACTCAAGTAGAAGAGACTATAAATACGGCGAAATTAAAGTCGCCATATTATGGAGGTAAGTTATGAAAGTTGCCATTTATCCAGGAAGCTTTGATCCAATCACTAATGGACATCTTGATGTCCTTAATAGAGCCTTAAAGATTTTTGATAAAGTCATCGTCTTAGTGGCGATTAATCCAAAAAAGAAATCAAGATTCTCCGCGGAAGAAAGAGTGGAAATGATTAAAGAAGCAGTCAATAATCCAAACGTCGAAGTTGATGCTTCATCAGGACTAACTGTGGAATATGCGAAAAGCCATGGTGCCACACACTTAATCCGTGGCTTACGTGCCGTTACTGACTTTGAATATGAATTCCAATTAGCGAGCGCGAATGACTTCATCGATAGCAATATTGATACCGTCTTCTTGATGAGTAAGAACGATAAGTCATTCATCAATTCATCTATGATTATGGAACTCCATGAAGCGGGTGTTGATGTTTCAAGTTTAGTGCCACCTAGCGTGACCAAAAGATTAAAATAAAAGGATGCTTCAAACATCCTTTTTTATTACATAAAAAGAAAACTGGGATTCACCCAGTTTTTCTTATCCGTTATATTCTTCTGAGAAAACGTTACCAGCACTTGGATTGTTGGTCCAGGCATTTCTTAATGTTCTAGCTTTTGCGTAGTCATCTGTGCCATCTGTGCCATCGAATGTGAAGAGAACTTCTTTCACACCATAGTCGCTTCTCCAACCAAAGTTACCTTCAGTGGTTAAGTCGATGAGGAAGATTGCAGGAGTGGTGATTTCTTCTCTTTCTTTTAAATTCTTGAGGTTTGTTTCATAGCCACTTTCATTACCATTGATGTAGTATGGGTGATCGTATGCGTCACCTTCCATCGCGGAGATTGTGGTTTCGAAGAAGTTAAGAACTTCACTTCTGTCATAAACCTTTTCGAATAAGTTATCGCCATCATCGTTTTTGGTATCTGCATAGATGGTGTGTAATTTGAATGGTTCATTACCTAAACCATCTTCACCGTCTAAAGCAAAGCTTTCGCCTTTGCCCCAGTTGTTTTCAAGTGTTTTGAAAGCACCGTATCTATCTTGGCAAGCAGAGCAGTTTTCTTGAACGATAGCGAGGAAGAATTTTTCGCCGAATTTTTTCTTACCGGCTTCGTCCACTCTACGTTCATCAGCAAATGTGGAGAGGTAGTTGAATAATTCATCAACTTCGGAACCGTGATCTTTATCGGCTTTCTTGAGGCTTAGTTTTTTGTTGGAATAGTATGTTTCGGCTGCGGATTCATCCTTGACCCATGATTTGACCCATTTTGTTAAATGTGGAATGGAGAAGATAATAGCAAAGATACCACCGACGATTAATAGTGGTTGAATCCATGCTGTTTCTTTAATCCAACGTCCAATACGGGCGAAGAATCTTCCAATTGCTCTTAATACTGCCATAACTTGATTGCCTCCCTATATTTACATATAGCGTGATTATCTTATCACTTCAAATATGTGATTTCAACAAACTATTATGTATTTTATATGTATGTGCGCCAAAATGTCCACCACAAAAATAAATATTATTTTCAAAGTCTGTATTGTTTTTTAAAAAGCAAGTATATACAATTATTGCCGACATTATGAAGAAAAGCGAAAAAATTAAGAGAAAAATAAATGATTATTTATTCGATCACCGTATATTAAGAGCGTCCTTAGAACATCTTAATGCCTTTGCTCACGCTGCAATCGCCGCCTTAATATTCGCATTTGGGTTCGCGAGTTTTATCACACCTGCTATCGTAGATGGCGTGGAAGGCTTACATATCGCCACCGGTGGTGTGTCAGGCGTATCTCAGACAATCGCCCTTGCGCTTAGAATGGCCGGGTTACTTGATGGTATATCAGGCGATACAGTTAGTACAGTTATATCTATTGCTTACTTTGTTATCAACGTCCCAATCTTAACGTTTGCATTCTTCAAAATTGGTAAGAGATTCGCTATATATTCTTTAATCAATGTAGGTTTATCTTCTTTATTTATTTTCTTATTCACACACCCAGAGATTTCCCATATTACAATCGCCACACAAATCGCCGCGAATCACATGATTTATGAACATGAATTAGTGAGAGTTTTATTTGGCGCAGTCACAGTGGGTGTTTCAAGTGCATTAGCCTATCGTGGTGATGTTTCTTGCGGCGGTATTGATGTCTTCTCTTATTACTTTGCTTTAAGAAAATCTTCTAGCATTGGTAAATACGGAATTATCATCAACAGTGTAATTATTACTTCGTATTCAACATTATTAGTTATCTCCACAGCGGGATCTGATTGGGAGTCTGGCGTTATCGCAATGTTCTTCTCTATTCTCTATTTATTCGTCGCTAACTTGATTATCGACGCAATCAACTTGAGAAATAAGAAAATTCAAATTCAAATCGTTACTAATAGTGAATATCTTGCTCCTGTTCTTATCGCCAATTTCCCACATGGTGCAACAGTGGTCAATGGTGAAGGTGCATATAGCCATGAACCAAAGAAAATCATCTACATGGTTGTATCATCATCGCAGGTTAAAAGTGTCATCACGCTTGCCCGCAAGGTTGATCATCACGCATTCATCATGGTCACACCTCTCTCACAAGTGTACGGAAACTTCTTCATTAAACCAGTTGAATAATAAAAAATGGCTGAGAAATCAGCCTTTTATTTTTGTCTTTTGGCGGAGAAGATGGGGTTCGAACCCATGCGAGACTTGCATCTCCTAGCAGTTTTCGAAACTGCCCCCTTGAGCCGCTTGGGTACTTCTCCAGCGGTGGTATTATAGCATAATTTCATTTTAATGCACTTCGTAGATTTGCCTTTATGCGTATATGTATGTAGAATAGATGTATAAGCGCAAAATACGCCAAGGAGTTTTTATGAATAAAACAAAATTCATACCATTTCTTGCTTTAGTGGCAATGCTTTCCGCATGCACGCTTGGCAATGGAAGTGCAAAAATGAAAAAGTATTCTAAAGAAATCTCATATGAAGATTGGAATACTGGTATTAATGAGGCTCTAAACTCAGAGGCCATGGGCGGAGATGTAGCACAAGATCTCGAAACCGTCACTAACATTTCCATGAAGATGTCTGAGAAGAAAACACGCGACGGCAAAGCCGTTGATGAAGAAAAAACTGATGCCAGCGGCACAATGAAAACCAAATATGATGCCGATTCTGATGTTGGTTATGCTGATGTTAGCATCAAAGGTACTGCAAAATATAAAGATGGCAGTTCTACTATGACATATGATGCTACTGGTAGTTTGAAACGTTATTACCAAAAAATGACTGTCAAAGAAGAAGTTGACGGCGTTGAACAAGATGTTGAAAAGACAGTGTCTGTCAACACAAAACAAAAAGAATACTATGTCCAAGATAGTAATGTTCAATCTATGGCTATGCAATATGTCGCAGGACCAGTTTTATCTTTAGCTTTCCTCCCTATGTCCTATGAATATGCCAGTGAAGAAGAAAAAGCAAATTACAAATTCTATCAAGACGGCAAGATGTTCACAGCCGAGTATTCCGAAACTAAAGAACAAGATTACACAATGAACGTCAATGAAGAAACAGTTACTTACCGTCATGACGTGAAAGTTACAACAAACATCATTCAATTGGAATACAAGAAGAGTGGTGAAAAAATTAATTCCATAACTGTTAGATACGAACAGAAAAAAGAAGTCACAAGAACCTATCTTGTCGATTATTCTAGTTCTTTATTAAAAGATGATGTTGAAACCGAATTCCAAGATATGATTTATGTTTCAACCATTTCTTTAAAGAAAGCTGATCTCAAAGTGATTGATCTTAACGGTTATATCGATGGTGGTGAAGATGCCGACATTGATTTGGGCGATTAAGGAGGTAACAAAATATGAAATTCACAAAGATTTTACCAGTCATAGCAGTCACAGCATTACTTACTGGCTGCAATCTCTTCAAGAGTGGTCCATCCTTTAAGGCCTCCAAATACAAAAATGAATCCACATGTAAGGATGTTTATGAAGCATATGAAGATGGGTTAGAAAAAGCAGGTGTTCCCACAACACCTGATCCAGTTGATTTCTCCTTAAAAGGAGCTTTCCAATACCTCGTTAAAGAAGAAGTAAAACTCAACAACAAAGTTAGAGCAAGCTCAAATATTAAAGAGGCTGTTGAATTTGTTTCAGAATTTGATAAAGATTCAGTGGTTGCTCACACAAACATAAAAGGTTCACTCGATTATGAATCAGTTAGTGGCTACAATGCTATTAAATACACCATGAAGCAAAACGCCAAGAATGAGTCTTATGCTCAAGAAACCACCAAAGGTGAAGGCTATGAATTAACTATCGCGAATTTCAGCGAAGGCTATTATGATGCAGAAGATCATGCTAACGCCACTTTATACACCTCATTCTTCTCTCAAACGATGAACATGAGCTCATTTACAATGATGTCCTTACTTTCTCCAACATCATACGAATCAATGACCGATGAACAAAAGGCTCAATATAAGTTCTACAAAGATGGTAACCTTTTAACAATGGTTAATGATGTTGAAGACTCCATGTCTAGCGAGGTCGTAGAAGCCACACTTAAGGGTCAAGCTATTCTTCAATATAAAATTGAAGGTAAAAAGTTATCATACTTCATTCAATCAGGTCAAACTGTTGAATACAAATATCTCCAAGCAAGCGGTGAACACCTTGCAGGTGAAGTAGACACTAACGATGTTCAAATGTCCGTTAAGGGAACATTTGATTTCAGTGAAGTTAAATTGACAATGAAAGATGTTAACAAATTAGATGCTTATAATGGAACTCTTACTGTTAATTCAATGTTCAATTTAAACTTAGGCATGTAATCAAATAAAATTTGAAATTGACCGCTGATTCGTCGGCGGTCTTTTTCTTTACTTTAGAATTGTTCTGTTTTTATTTGACTTTTTCATAGTCAAATTAAGAGGGTTTAATTATAATATTAAAGTATGCAGTGGTGGAATTTTAACGATAAGTCATTCGTAACATTATTCATAATACTAGTATTATTAATCGTTTTAGCGAGTTTAATTATCGCTAGTTTTATCGCGGTTCATTATTCTTTCAAGGGTTACGAAAAGAAACTCGAACAAGAGAGTATTTCCACCAGAGTGTTCTCTATCGATATGAAGAATAACAGCGTTATCTATTTCAACCGCAGCGATATGAAGAATAAAAAAGAAATGGATATCGCTAGTTTCTATTTCCATTTCCACCAAAACGATACTGACAAAGTCAAACAATGGTTGCTCTCCATTATTGAAAATCCCAAAACCGCAGATCAATATTTAGAAGCGGACGTCGTTGTCAATCGTGGTAAATTAACATATTTCTCATTACTCAAACTCATCAAATATGATCCAAAGGTGAGAATCATCCACCTCGAAAGTCATATTCTTAAATACATCACCCCAACTAACTATTCCTCTAAGAAAGGCGTTCTTTCTGGTGTTGTTAAAAGAGGCGTGATGAAGGAAACAGTGAGCAAGAACAAATCCTTAAGAGGATTTACTTTCGCTATTCGTTTCTTCTATATCCGTCAAAAAGCCTTAAGCAATGAAAAGATTGAAAGATATATGATGATGACTTTGAAAAACGAAGTCTATCCATTTGCGTCTAGTAAACGTGAACCTCGTCAAATCTTAGATGAAAATGGTAGTGAAGTCATCTTATTTGATTTACACCAAGGCGGTCGTGATGAAGCGATGCAACTCGCCACATCAATTGCTCACTCCTTAAAGAAAAGCATCAGTGTCAATGGTTACGCAGATTCTGTGGACTTCGCTATCGGTGTTGTCGAAAACGCTCAATACTACCAAGACTTTGATATGATCGTTCAAAAGGCTCAAGAAGCTTGTATTACCGCTCAACAAAACGGACAAGACATCTTCATCTATCAAAAGAGTCGTGGACCAATGAGCCAAGAACTCAACAAATTCAATCAAGAAGTTGATAGATTGCTCGATAACAATAACTTACGTTATTTATACCGCCCAATCGTCGATGCTTCACGCACAGGCACAGCGTTCGGTTATTTCGAATATGTCCGCGCTTATAACTCGCCATTCTCTTCGTTCGCAGAGATGAGTAAATACGCCGCGAAAGTGGGTAAGAATAGAGAACTATTCGCGAATATCGCAAAGACTGTTATTCCAAAATTCGCCAGTGAAAAACCAAATCAAAGTTGTCGTTTATTCTTATCCGTTTCGATGATGGATATCGACCATATGGCGGAAATCCTTCCACAAATTCCTCAATCTAAAGAAGTGAATTTAGTTCTCGTTTTTGATGAACACGAAGTTAATGAAAACGCCATGGAATTAGAACTTCTTAATTCCTCACTTAGTAAATTTAGAGATTTAGGATACGAAATAGCTTTGCTATTAAAAGATAAATACTTATTGCTCGATCCATCAGTTTATGAAAACTTTGATTACTTTGTTGCCGGTGCGGCAATGATGGGTGAAATCAAAAAGAATAATCGTGTGAGATTATCCATCCATACCTTAATCGAACAATTGCTCGTTTATAATCAACCAATTATTGCAACAGACTTAGAAGGTTGGCCAGCGATTGAATTAATTATCAAATCTGGCGTCCCAATCGTTTCTAGCGAAGCTATCAGTCCATCTAATGACATGCTCCTTCCTGTTGAAAGGAAGAAAGTCCTTAGATTACACACAATGTATGAAACATTCCGTTAGGAGAAATATATATGGAAAACAAACAACAAATTAAAAACCAAGCCATTACTAGACAAGAAGATGACTTCGCTCAGTGGTACACTGACGTTGTCAAAAAAGCCGAATTAATGGATTATTCATCCGTTAAAGGTTTTATCATCTATCGTCCATATAGTTATGCGATTTGGGAAGAGATTCAAAACTATCTCAATAAGAGATTTAAAGAAACCGGTCATGAAAATGTTTATATGCCAACAGTTATCCCAACTTCTTTATTACAAAAAGAAAAGGATCACGTTGAAGGATTTGCTCCTGAATGCTTAGTGGCTAATATCGGTGGTGGACAAGAACTCGATGATCCACTCATCATCACTCCAACAAGTGAAACATTATTCTGTGAACACTATCAAAAAATCATTAAGAGCTATAGAGATTTACCAAAACTCTATAACCAATGGAGAAGTGTCGTGAGATGGGAAAAGACCACCCGTCCATTCCTTAGAGGTGCGGAATTCTTATGGCAAGAAGGTCATACCATGCACGAAAGCGAAGAAGAAGCTCGTACTGAAACATTAAAGATGCTTGAAATCTACGATGATTTAGGTAGAGATATCTTAGCTATTCCTTTCTCAAAAGGAAGAAAGACTGAAAGAGAGAAATTCGCCGGTGCTTTAGAAACATATTCTATCGAAGCTTTAATGCCAGATGGCAAGGCTTTGCAAAGCGGTACTTCTCACTATTTCGGACAAGGATTCTCCAAAGCCTTTGAAATTCAATTCCAAGGTAGAGATGGAAAACTTGAAAATCCATATCAAACATCTTGGGGTGTTTCCACAAGATTATTAGGCGCAATTATCATGGTTCATGGCGATGATAACGGTTTAGTTTTACCTCCATATGTCGCTCCTATCCAAGCTGTGGTTATTCCTGTTGCGCAACAAAAACCAGGAGTCATTCCTGCCGCTAGAGAATTAGAAGCTCTTCTAAAAGAAGCTGGTATCAGAGTGAAACTCGATGAGTCAGATAAAACACCTGGTTGGAAGTTCTCTGAATATGAAATGAAAGGTGTCCCAATCCGTGTCGAAATTGGTCCAAGAGATATCGAAAATGGTGTCGTTACTTTAGCCAAGAGAAATACTGGTGAAAAGATCACTGTCAAGAAAGAAGAAATGGTGGAAACAGTAAAGAACTTAATTCCTGAAATCCATAAGGAAATGTATGAAAAAGCATACAAGTATTTACTTGAACACACCACAGAAGTTCATAATTTAGACGAACTCAATAAAGCCCTTGAAAAAGGTGGCTACGCAAAGATGATGTGGTGTGGAGAAGAAGCTTGCGAACTCAAAGTCAAAGAGCTTACTACAGCCACCGCAAGATGCATGCCATTTAATCAAATGGCGATTGGTGATACTTGCCCTATCTGTGGCAAAAAAGCCAAAAAAGTTGTCCTCTTTGCAAAAGCATATTAAAAATTATTTAATTTTAAACGCTCGTTATGTTAATATAGTGAGCGTTCACCTGGAGTAGTACCCAAGTTGGTGAAGGGGCTTCCCTGCTAAGGAAGTAGATCGGGTAACTGGTGCGAGAGTTCGAGTCTCTCCTACTCCGCCATTAGATAAAAATGCACGCTCACAATATGTGGACGTGCTTTTTTTATCGATGAAAATAAACAAATATATTTATTTATGTTTTATAATATTAATGAAGATTTATTCGTTTTTATATGGAGGGCGCATTATGAAAATGAGCAAACTTTTATTCGTGGGACTCACTAGTTTTTGTCTCATGATTTCCGGCTGCAAAAACACCGAAAAACCTCATGAACATAGGTGGGGAGAAGCCACTTATACTTGGTCCACTGATTATTCAACTTGTAAAGCTGAAAGGGTGTGCTTAGATGACGCTACTCATAAAGAGAGTGAAACCGCAACTTCAACATACGAAGTTATTAATCCAGCTCAATGTGAAATTGATGGAACTGGAAGATATACCGCTTCTTTTAGAAACACAGTGTTTGTAACACAAACTCATGATAAAAGATTAGCCGCTATTGGACACAATTGGGGAACTCCAACCTATACTTGGTCAAATGACTATTCAACCTGTACCGCGGAAAGAATTTGTCAAAATGACAATACCCATATTGAAAGAGAAACTGTTAATTCTGTTTTTTCAGTTGTAGCACCAGCGTCATATGAAGCGAGTGGTGAAGGTTTATTTACCGCAACATTCGTTAATCCAAATTTCGCAGTTCAAACACAAACTACAAGTATTGCTATATTAGATGACTTAATTTTCACACCGAAAAATAGTGGTACAGAATATTCTGTAAAAATGAAAGAAAATATTACTGTGGACACAATTGTCATTCCAAATACATATAATTCATTACCTGTTACCGCGATTGATAATGAGGGTTTTGCTGGTAATACCCACAATGTGAAAAAAGTTGTTATTCCTTCAAGTATTACCACCCTTGATTTCTATACCTTTAATAACAATCCTTATATTGAAGAAATTGATGGTTTGCCAACACTGTATCTAGATATGTTTATGGATAATCCATCACTTAAAAAACTAGTTTTTGCAAATACATTTACATCAATGTCTAGTAACTTAAAATCTAGTTATGTTGAAGAAGTCGTTTTCCCAGGTCTTGTCAATATACCAAATTATGCATTTCAAGATTGCCTATATCTTAAGCACCTTACCTTTGGTAAAAATCTTAACTCTATCGGTAGATTTGCCTTCCTTAATACTCCAAACTTAGAAAGTGTTATCGTTGATTCTGAATGCACGAAGTTTTTCTCTGATAACGGTATTCTTTATTATTCTGATGGAACTGATCAAATTCTTGAAGTATTCCCTGCTTCTGCTCAAATTCAAAGCTATACATTAGTAACCGGAACCACCAAAATCGAAGCCGAGGCTTTCTATGGTACGAAATATCTTGAAGAAGTTACACTTAACAACGAATTTGTCAGGTTTGGTAGCAGCGATGAATTCTATTATGCAGAATCTATTAAAAGAGTGGTAATTACCAACTCCAGCATCAACCTTGCTGGTGAAAGAATTTTCACTAACTGCCCAAATCTTGAGGAAGTAGTATTCCCTCAAAACTCTAATTATATTTGTCAAAATGGTCTAATCTTGTCCGCTAATAAGGCCACACTTTATTATGTCCTTGGTGGATATACAGGCGTAGTTACTATCCCAAAAGAAGTTGGAACCATTAAAATGAATTATGCTTATCGAAATGTTAAATGTTCCGCTTTCGAAGTTGAATCCGGAAGTAGTTGGTTATGCGCAGAAGACGGAATTCTCATGAACCAAGCAAAAACACAAATTTATAGATATCCATGTAAATCTAATGAAACTGTTATCACCAAGAATTCTTTTGCGAGCACAGTTACAACTATTGGCCAATATGCAGTATCTGGCCTAAACCACGTAACTGAAATAGATTTATCTGGTTCAAGTGTTAGCTCTTGCTTGTTTGGAGCATTTTCCCTTAATAGTGCTCTTACAAAAGTAACATATCCAAGCACTTTGACTCAGATAGGAGCTTACCAATTCTCCGAATGTGCAAATGTTACAGATATAGAATTTAAAATGACTAAACAAGACTTTTTAGATAATGTTACACGTGAGAGCAATTGGCTATCAAGAACCCCAAGTAGCATAAATGCTATTTTCACTGATGTAACAGTGGAAATTCACACTTTATAAATCATCCAACAATCAAAAACAGTCAGCGGTTGCCGACTGTTTTTTTATGATAATGTGACTGATGTTTTATTTTGCGTCCAAGAGAATAATTCAGCGTCATCACATGATAATGTATAGGTATTATTTAGAACCAGTTCATTGGAATAAATAATGAAATTCTCATAAATAGAAATGTTTTCCATTGTTTTATCCATATTTTCACCAGTTACTTTGTAAATACCTGGATTTAGTTTTGGAAGTTTTTCACCCATATTACGTCTATGTCCACCTGGATTAGAAACGCCACTTCCGAACACTGCGTATTGGAAATGATAGACTCCGTTTCCGATTACTGGAACTCTTTCCACGCTATTGAAGGCGATGAATGTACCACCGGCGATTTTTGCAGTGAGATTGCAATCAAGTGCGGTGGATAATCTATTCGCTGATCCTGGAGAACCACGAGAAACGACAAATCCACCGGTCATTTCAAATGTACCATTGCTATCGATACCATCGGTATCGCCTCTTATGACCGCGACATCTAAGAAACCACCAGAAACTTTGACGCTTGGAGTTTCTCCTGCAATCTTTTTCGGAGCGTTGACTCCGTCATCGCTTCCATAAATACATGTGGATCCACCAGAGATATCAATATGTGTGGCTTCGATACCTTCTTTAGCGCCAGCGATATCAATAGTGCCGTCAGTAATATTTAAAGTATTATCAGCGTGAATACCATCATCACCAGAACCGATGCCGATAGTGCCACCTGAAATGTTAACTATTCCTAAACCAGTTTCACTATTCTTTAAGGCTTTGCCATAGTTAGCATGGATAGCATCATCGGTGGTTTTCATTGTGATAGTGCCTGCGGAAATATCAATCTGATTATCGGATTTAAAACCTTTAGCACTTTCCTCATTGATATAATTGGTAGAATATTTCGCATATTCGCCTGTTTTAGCGGTGATTTTAGTTGGTAAAGAATCTTCGTTGTCCTCGTTAACAACAACGTTATATGCGGCGTCAATGGCGTCAAAAGCGGCATCTACGAGTAATGTACCACCGGAAACCGTGATACTTCCTTTTTGTTTTAAAGAAGATGAGATATCGGAGTTATCAGTTTTTAATCCATCTCCCTTTTTGCTAATTGCAATAATATTACCGGAAACAATAGTTATACTATCTTTACCCTTTAAAGCATTGTTTATCGCGGTGACATATAAGTTTTCTTTTTGTATTTTTAAATCTTTAGTGGTGTGAACACCGTTGTTATAGTTACCACGAACAACAAGAGTTCCTTCACCTTTGAGTTTTAGATCGCATTTTGCACTGATGGCGCCTTCGCCATATGTTCCATCATCACTTGCCGCAGCATTCTTTTCGCTTCTCGCATCTTCGATGAGGTTTGTAGTTCCTTCTTTAGCGCTGATATCAAGTTCATCCGCTTGAACGACTTTGATTGGGGAATCAGTGGAGCAAGTTATAGAAGCATTATTTAACTTAATTGTTACTTCCGCATCGCTAGGAGCGTTAACGATAATTTGTCCTTCTTCTAAAAGACCTTTCGCGGTAAATGTTCCTGCGGAATTAATCGTATATACATTTCCGGAGTTAGTGAAAGTGGCTTCACCATCTGCTTTGAGTTCAAAAGCTTTGGTGATATTAACTTCTGGTTCTTCAGGAGTTTCTTCAACAACGATTTCGTGGTGAGTTCCACCTAAACTAATAAATCCACTAGGAATTAAGTCAAAAGGAGCTTTTTGACAGCCCACCAATGAAGTAAGCGCTAAAGCGGATAATGGCATTAATAATATCGATTTCTTCATAACTTTCTCTTCTTATTATTCTACAAATATTTGTTATATAAACAAAAACAAATTGTATAATTAACGTATGCAAAGTAAAAAGCATTTGATATTCACCATTGTAGTTGGTGTTTTAGCATTAGCTATGAATGTTTTTATTATTGTTCAGTCTTGTTTGAATGGTCCAAGAAGCAGCGAATCATCTGGCATTTTAGTCAATTTACTGAAATCATTTATTAATTTCTTTAATAAAGAAACCATTAATGAAGATAATATTGAAGCCTTTACGGGAGTGGTAAGAAA
>JAFZRR010000037.1 GCA_017619815.1 Bacilli bacterium
GTTCCTACTTCCAAAATGGAAGAAACTCATTGTTTCAATAACATTAGTTATTGCTTTTACGATTTTTGTTCTTCTAAGACAAAATAATACGATCCCAAATTATCACTTTATTGGATACGATTATTTCGTTATTTATACACCGGTTTTCTTTGTTGGATATCTCGTTGGAGATAAGATATTCACTTACTTCAATAAATGGGTTTCTCTTATCCTTTTAGTTGCTGGATTAGCTGGAATCATAGTCTTTTCTAGATTAATTACACCTCATTATAGCAGTGGCTATCACATTGAAGAGAATTTATATATTTTCTATCTTGGTAGCTTGATGGTAGTGGCTTTCTATTATGGTGCTTCCACATTATTATCTAAAGTTAAAGTGGGATCTGTAATTGGCTATATGGGACAGTTCTCTTTAGAGAGTTATTTCTTACACTTAGTGGTTATTAAATACTGGGGAAGATTTGATTTAGGTAATATTTGGCTTAATGTGATTGGAAGTATTGCGATTGTGATTCTCCTATTTGGAAATACAATACTTGTATGTGTAGGAACTTACTTCCTT
The DNA here is from genome assembly GCA_017619815.1 of Bacilli bacterium. Lineage (GTDB taxonomy): Bacteria > Bacillota_I > Bacilli_A > RFN20 > CAG-826 > RUG13091. The sequence goes on from JAFZRR010000037.1 coordinate 563, forward strand.
CCATTCACCCATTTCTTACTATTTGGAAGACATTATTCTTATTATTCATTTGAGAATAAGATGTGGGAGAAATTAAAAGAAATCTGCACAAAAGATTATTTCCATAAGAGTAACAATAATATTAATAATATTACTGAATAAAAAATTACCTATTTGATATAATGATTTCACTGAAGGAGTTTTAACTATGAAAATAAATGTTATTAGATTAAGAAGTCAACTACATGATCAAAACAAAGAGATGATCAAAGAGAACGATAATTTCATCGATGAATTAAATAATGAATTAATGAATGATGATTTACTTCTCGTTGAGAATGATAAGGATGCAGTTTTTAGCATCGTCTTCGTGGAATCCGGTGGTTCAGAAGCGGAGTTTGTCAAACGCTTTAACGAACTCGAAGATCCAATCATTTTATTATCAAATGGCAAGAATAACTCCTTACCAGCTTCTTTAGAAATTAAAACCTACATTAACCAACACGATAAAACCTCATTACTCCTCACAGGAGACGAGGAACAGATCGCTGAAGGTATTCGTAACGCCTCTAGTGTTTTCGGGGCGATAAAGGGCTTAAAAGGCACAAATCTCGGTGTTATTGGTAAGCCAAGCGACTGGTTAATTGCTTCCACAGTGGATTATGATCTTGTGAAAGAAAAGTACGGTGTCAACTTAATTGACATTCCTTTACTTGAACTTGAAGTGGAAGTGAAGAAACAAATTATTGGTGATGTTCCACATCTTGAACAATTCAAAAAGAAATTTAAGAACAAAGAAGTTCTTGATGGTGCGCTTTATTTCTACTCCGCGTTAAAGAGAATCGTTGAAAGATATAACCTTTCTGGTTTTACCCTTCGTTGCTTTGATTTATTAGCCCCATATAAGAACACATCTTGTTTAGCATTCGGTATCTTAAATGAAGAAGGAATTACCGCAGCATGCGAAGGTGATGTACCAAGCTTATTAACTATGCACTTTGTTAAAGTCTTATCTGGCATGCCTGCCTTCCAAAGCAATCCAAGCTATATCAATTTTAAAGAGAATACAATCTTGTTCGCTCACTGCACATTACCATTAAATATGGCATCAAGTTATTCCTTAACCACTCACTTTGAAAGTGGACTTGGCATTGGTATTAAAGGTGAAATGCCATTAGGTAAGATCTCAGTTCTTAAATTAGCTCCATCCTTAAAAGCGGATGAGTCTGTCGCTTTTAACGGGACAATTAAGAAGAACTTATCTTTAAAGAATTACTGTAGAACACAGATTGAAGTAGAACCAGATGAAAACGGAATCTTCTCAATCTTCAAAGATAACTTTGGTAATCACTTAATTATTACCTACGCAGATTGTGTGGGTCCATTCCTTACATTGATTAACTTATTTGACAGTAGATACGACAATTTACATAAGGAAGATAAGAAAAAAGATAAATAATGTTGTTATTTATCAAAATAAATGTATAATAACTCTCCGTTGGTGAACAACTATGGGAATTACAAAATCTAAACTCGTCTACAACATCTTACTAAACATCCCAGTGTGCTGTATCTTAACAGTTACCGCACAATTTTTAGGCAACAAAGCCTTCTATTGTGGCGCAGCAGATTTCTTTATTAACTTCGCCGTTTCGTTCCCAATTGCGATGTTCATTGGCTTAGTCATTCCTCTAGTGTGGTTAGGCAAATGGTTCACTCATTTATTTGGTGTTAAGAATGATACCTATACACATAACCCAGCATACCGTTTATTAGCGACATTCTTCTCATCACTTATCTATTCTTGCTTATTATCTCCATTATCATATTTGATAAATCGATTAATATATGATCCAAGTTACCCAATCGGTCAATATGCATTAGATTGCTTAAAGACCATTCCAGTTATGGTGGGTGTTGGCTTCGTGGCTTCCTTATTCTTCGACATTCCTGCATATAAGGTTGCTCATAAGATCGATCCAGAATTCTAACAGGCTTAAAGCCTGTTTTCTTTTTATTCCTTATTCTACTTAAGTCACGCGTATATATGCGTTCGCCTTGACACATATAAAAAATGTGTATAATATACATAAGTCCTAAAGGACAAATTATGAAAGAAGTTAAAAATAGCAAAAGTTTAAATATAGACACCAAAGAAATTGCTAGCCTAGTTAGTCGAACCGCTAGGAATTCTTATGGTGTGGTCGCAATTGCTAGTAAAGATGAAGTTGATCTCATCTCCAAGATAACCAAGAAAGGAAAAATGGAGGAAGGTGTTTTCGTGACCAAACGCTCCGACAATACCTTTGCTGTAAGCATTTACTTAGTATTGGCGCAGGAAATAAAGATTACCGAAGCTTTAAGAGAATGTCAGAAATCTATTAAATTCGTTCTCGACAAGAAGTATCCGAAAATGTGCCGTGAAGTTAACGTTTACGTTATCGAACTCCGCTAGAAGGAAATTATGAAAACTATCAATGGACAAGCCCTGAAACAAATGCTTATTTCAGGCGGCAACAACTTATTTAATCACTACCCAGAAGTTGATGCTCTTAACGTGTTCCCTGTCCCAGATGGCGACACTGGTATGAACATGAATCTCACCATGACAAGTGGTGCGAAAGAAATCCAAAATAGAGGCGATGGCGATGTCTATGAAATCGCAAAAGCCTTCTCTCGTGGATTATTAATGGGTGCTAGAGGAAACTCTGGTGTTATCACCAGCCAAATCTTCCGTGGCTTCAGCCAAGGATTAGAAGGTAAAAGTGAAATCAACGCAGTTGAATTTGCGGATGCCTGGCAAAAAGGTGTGGAAGTTGCTTATAAAGCAGTTATCCGCCCTGTCGAAGGTACCATTCTTACCGTCGTTAGAGAATCCTCACAATATTTACATGATAATGTAAAGCCAAGTCACACAATTGATAAGGCTATCGAATTATTAATCAAAGAAGCTCATGAGTCTTTAAAGAGAACTCCAGAACTTTTACCAATTCTTAAAGAAGTTGGCGTCGTGGATAGCGGCGGTGCTGGTTTAATTTATATCTTTGAAGGTATGAGAGAAGCCATCAATGGCAACTTCGTTGAAAGAAGCCAAGCCACTGCAACTGATGCGGATAACCCAATCGTTGCCGCAGGCGCTGCGATGGAAGAAGAAGAATTTGGTTACTGCACTGAATTCATCATGTCCTTAGGACCAGATTCAGTTAAAAAACCATTTAATGAAAAGAGATTTACCAACATCTTAAATAGCCATGGTAATTCTTTAGTGGTTGTTAGAGATGAAGATATCGTTAAAGTTCACGTTCACACTTTAACTCCAGGTAACATTCTTAACTACGCACAACAATTCGGTGAATTCTTAAAACTTAAGATTGAAAATATGACCGAACAACACCATGCTTTAGCAACTGGTGCTATGGGTGCAGAAGATGTTCACACAGATTTAATTCCTGAACCAGAAAAAGAAGAAGCTCCAAAAGAAAAGACTGATTACGCAATGATCGCTGTTTCTTCTGGCACAGGTATTGAACAATTCTTTAGAGATATCGGCGTTACCGAAATCGTTAAAGGTGGTCAAACCATGAACCCATCTAGTCAAGATTTCTTAGCCGCGATTAAACACGCGAACGCAAGAAATATTTATATCTTCCCAAATAACTCCAATATCTTAATGGCAGCTTCTCAAGCTGCAGAAATGGTGGAAGATAAAGACGTTAACGTTTTCGTTATTCCATCTAAGACCATTCTCCAAGGTATCAGTGCTTCCATTATGTTTAACTGCGAAGCAGATCCAGAAGAAAACTTCGAAGAAATGAAATCTGCTTTAAGCAATGTCAAATCCGGTGAAGTAACTTTCGCTATTAGAGATAGTGAAATAAACGGTGTTAAAGTCAAGAAAGATGACTACATCGGTATCATGGAAAAAGAAATCATTTCCGATAACAAAAACAAGATTGAAGTCTTAAAAGCTTTATTAAATAAAATGATTGATGAAGATTCTTCTTTAATTACATTAATCGTCGGTGAAGACGTTAGTGAAAAAGAAGTTGAAGAAGTCAAAGCCTTCATTGAAGAAACATATAGCGATCTCGATTTAGATCTCCATATGGGCAACCAACCAGTTTATTCATTCTTAATCGGTGTCGAATAAGATTATGAAACTCAGAAAAGTGTTCTCATTAGTCATTAATTTAGCCGCAATCATCTTCTCGATGGTAGGTTTCATTTTGGTTGGCAAAGATTTAACTCCAATCGCTTTTGTGAAATACTTCACTTTAGTGACAAATACATTAATTATCATTTGTTCACTCATATCTTGTGGATATATCGTTGATGGATTTATCAAAAAAGAAAATGATAAACCAATCCACGGATTCTTCTATGTGATGAAACTCATCACCTCTGTCGGTGCGCTTATCACATTCTTAACCGTTGTTTGTTATTTACAACACACCGTTTATAGAGATCCTTCCGTGACAGTCGCGGGACACGCAAATAATATCATGCATCATTATTTAGCGCCTCTATCATTCATACTAGGTTTCATTTTCTTTGATAATGAAAAGAAATATGATTGGAGACTAGCGTTCTTCGGTATTACTGTGTTAGTCATTTATATGGCTTATGCAATTCCATTCTCCAATATTGCATCATGCAAATCCTGGTGGGGAGACGCTCCATATGTCTTTATGGACTATAACGTTGTTAAAGTCTGGGTCTTTGCATTAGTGCCAGGATTCATCCTTGTGGGTATCGGATTTAGTTTCTTATTATGGTTCCTCAACCGTATTATGTATCTCATCTTTGTCGGTGATGAAATTAAACAAGATGAACCAGAAACCAAAGAAGAAAAAGCATTAGAAGCCAAGGTCCAAGTCACAGAAGCAGATGAAGCTGCGATCGCGGAAGTTCTCAAACAACCACGTTCTGGAAGCAGAATCTATCACATCTCTCGTAGAGAAGATAAGATGTGGCAAGTGAAATTCGCAAACGGTCAAAGAGCGATTAAATTATTTAACACTCAAGCGGAAGCCATTGTCTTTGCAAAGAAATTAGCGAAGAGCCAATTAGGTAGCATCCGTGTTCACTCCGTTCAAGGAAGAATTAGAAAAGCTCATTAAAAGTCTCAATATTTAAATATAGCAAATCAAATGGTTTGCTATTTTTTTATTATTATTTGATATTATAATGTTGGATATGAAAATAGTTTTTTTATTTAATGTTGTCACGGAACTTACTGTTTTTTGTTCAGCCCTTATTGCTTGTTCTGATTTTAGCGTTAAAATGCCGAATATAATTCATGCTGAATTGGAAATTGTTGATGGTAATGATGAAACATCTAATGATTTAACATTAGGCAACGCTTATTGCTTAATAATCAAAAGCGAAAAAGTGCCATTAAAAAGAGATTTAATTTCTTTCGAATATGATGCAAGTGTTTTTACTTGCGAATTGAATACTTGTAATAATAGAGTTGATTACAAATATACCTTTGCATATGAGTTGAGAACGTTGCAAGAAACTTCTTCCACAACAATTGAAATCATTTACAATTCAACCTTATATAATACGTTAGATTTTTCGATAACAAATAGAGATTACAAGAATTACTCTTTATTAGGCCAAAAATACGGTATTGGTTCTTTCGCTAAGCATGGTTTATTTGTAGCAAACAATGAAGCAGAATATGAGCAAATTGAGGTGTTAAATAATTTTGATGGTGGTCCAAAAACAGATCCTGATTTTTTTGAAAAATATGCCTTTATTTATATTAGTTCTTACTTTGGAACCAATAAAGGAGCGGATAATGTTTTTGTCCGTGATAACATATGTTATATATCTTTGGCCGCATATTGTTATTATGGTGATTTAAATGGCCTGTCAACCAATACATTTTCTTTTAAGGTTGAAAAAAACTCTTTGGTTCAGGAGTATCGACTTTGGTTCAATACTTAATTATGTTTCGTTCATTGTTATCACTCATTATTTTTATTTCTATTTTACCCATAAATAATACTTTTGACATTTCAAAAGAAAACCACGAATCTGATGAAGTTCAGCATAGCATTTACATTGATTCCGATGAAGCTTATTGTATGTCGAGAATCTACAAAGATGTTGGCATTCCTTTTTCCAAAACATATGATGGTAGTGGCATAAAAATTGGCATTATCGATAATGATCCCATGGATTTTCCAGTCGAAATTCGAGCAAAAAAAGAAAAACATGCTTTGGATATACAAAATATTATATGTGGTGAAAATGGTATTGCTCCGGGCTCCCAATGTTTTATAGCAAGGCAAAGTATTACTTCCGAATACACTCTTGCCGATTGTCTAAATGAATTAATATACAACAAGCATGTTGATGTAATATCTTGTTCGGTAGGCCCAAATTACAATGGTTGCTATTTACAAAAAACCAACTTAATTGATTATTCGGTTTTTAGCAGTAATGTTCCATTTATATGTGCTGCTGGAAACAATAATGAATTGCCATATGTATCATCTTATTCTCTGGGTCTAAATGTAATTTCAGTTGGTTCAATTGATAGAAATAAAAATCTGTCTTCCTTTACATCTACACTTTATTCTTCAGATTATATTGATAAACTGCTATCTCCTACATTATTAGCTCCTGGAGAATGCTTATATGGTTTTTATAATAGTGATTACGAATATATTGATGATCAATTAAATTATCGCAATCGCAATGATGGAGAAAAATGGCCAACATTGAATGGGACAAGTTATGCAACCCCCATTGTTGCTGGAATAGTGGCATTACTAATGGAAGAATTTTCTTATTTAAAAAACGATTTTGGAAAGCTATACTCCATTATTACTAATAGTTGTACTTACGCAAACGAGCAACTTTATATGCCCGATTATGGAGGCTTCGGTTTTGGAATTGTCAATTACACCAACGCGAGACATGCTGCAGCAAATTCTAATAATGGTCAAATATTTGATAACGCAAATGACGATTGTCTTCTTTTTCAGAGTGATATCACCATTCCGAATGGCCAAACAATTAATGCGAATGCATTTGTAAAATTTGGAAATCAATTACACCTTGGAAATGAAAATGCACAAGCATCATACAATGATTTGGTTTTTTCAAATATAGCCATAAATCTAATTGATATCAATTCAAATTCAATTATCGATTGGGCATACCCGACATCAAATTATACGCAATTGTCTTTTTACAATGAAACAATATTAACTAATTTCAGATTGGAAATACGCCTTATTGAAAAGTCAAATTACGGTATCACTGAATATTTTTCGTTGTCGTATTTTTTGGACCATAACTATGGCAATTATATAGAAATAGTCGATGGCGGAACAATTGATTCCGTTCCACGATATGCCTATTCTATCAGAACAGAAAATACAATTTTGGACCGCTATTATGGCTTATTGTTTTTTGATTATAAAAAGAATCTTGTCTTTTTTACTTCCCCCTCATCGACCTATTATGGAGAAACCTTGCTATCGTTGGCACAATGGAATAGTTTAATATCTATTCCAGGAAGAGAATACTATATCTGTTTGGTAGTCTATAATTTTGCCTTTATTCCAATAAGGTATTCTGAAATATTTGATTTTTATGAACCTACTTCTTTTTCTAATTCACTCCAAATACTGCCTAAGGATTGGGGATTTCCTCAAATGTATAATTATGAAGAGATAGAAACTACTCACTACATGGCAAGCGATACTTTTATCATAACGTGTTCAAGATTAAGATGTGGATATATAGAAAACATGTATATTAATTTATCCCCTCGGCGGATTAATGCTGGTATTGCCTATATAGAATTATTATTTTCTCAGCCAGTATATGATTGGATGGTTGGAATTACTCTTTGGAAAAGAGGAGAATTATATCATGGTCGGCAAGGCGATGTTGCTTTAATTCAAACTTACTACCAAAATTGTTGGAATACTGAAATAGATTTACTTAATGATAACGGCCCGTTTTTGCCTGATACTAGAAAACAAGTAGATAGATACATTGGTGAAGGACCTATTTATGGATTAAGAATATACACTGAAAGCGATCCTTTTGGAAATACAAACAAAGGAAGATTGTGCGTTGATGATATAGTACTGAATATAAACTCAAATAATAACACTATAGGTTGTCAATATTATGAGGCGATAGTAGAAAACAAGACATTTGCGCCATCTCACATTTAATATGACTGAAAAATTAACTAAATCCCCAAGACTTAATAAGCTCTTATATCAAATGGGTATTTTTAATTACTATGATGTGATTAATCATCTTCCAAGAAGATATGAGAATTTTAACTATACCCACGAAAAAGGATTAGAAGATAAAGAAAGAGTGGTTTTACTTGGTAAAGTATTATCTATTCCTCGCGTAAATAAGGCCAAACGGGTTGATGTAACGACATTTGACTTTATGACGGTTAACAAAACGTTTTTCCGCGTTGTGGCCTTTAATCGTCCTTATTTGGCAAAGAATATCAATCTCACTGATGATTTCACTTTAGTGGGTATCTATAACCGCAAAAGAAATGAAATAGATTTCTTAAATATGTATAAAGGTGAAATACCCGAAAACGAACGTATTAAACCAATCTATTCATTACCCGCAGATTATGAAAACCACCTTTTCTCCTCATTAGTAAAGAAGTCATTAAAAGAAGTTGATGGACACGTTTCCTCATTAGTGCCTTATGAATTTATAAATAAATATCGTTTAGTCTATAAATCACAAGCTTTAAAATGGGCACATTTCCCAGAGAACTTAGAACAAGTAAGACAAGCTTTAAGACATTTAAAATACGAAGAAGCTTTAATGTTCTCCTTAAAGAATCAGATTATTAGAGAAGAAAATAAATCCTTAGCAAAAGTCAAAAAAGAACCAATCGATTTATCTCTTTGTGAACCTTGGTTAAAAACACTTCCTTATAGGTTAACCGATGACCAACAAAAAGCCGCGGAAGAAATCATTGAAGATATGAATCAAAGTGGCCTCATGTATCGCTTGCTTCAAGGCGATGTTGGTACCGGTAAAACCTTAGTCTGTTTTGCTGCGCTTTATGCGAATTATGTCCGTGGTGATCAAGGCGCTTTGATGGCCCCAACAGACGCTTTAGCAAGACAGCATTATGAGAACGCAAAGAAGGTTTTCGCGGGTACAAAATTAAGAATTGAATTGCTCATTGGTTCCACACCAGCGAGCAAGAAAAAAGATATATATGCAAATTTAGAAGATGGCTCCATTGATATTGTTATTGGAACTCATGCTTTATTTGCAAAAGCTGTTGTTTATAGTTCTTTAGGCTTAGCCATCATAGATGAACAGCACCGTTTTGGCGTAAACCAAAGATTGATGTTAGCTAGTAAAGGCGAACACGCAGACTTATTAATGATGTCTGCAACACCAATTCCAAGATCACTAGCATTATCTCTTTATGGGGATTTAGATATTTCGACATTAACAACCTTCCCAAGTAAGAAAAGAGACGTAACGACAAAAGTGGTGAATTCCGATGATGAAGAGATATTTAAAGAAGTCGATAAATCACTCGCGGAAGGACATCAAATTTATATCGTCGCTCCACTTATTGATTATCGTGAAGACGAGAGATATTCAGTGGAAAAATTATTCGCGAGATTTGCTTTAAGATATAGAGAAAAAGTAGGTTTATTGCACGGGCGTCAAAAGAACGATGAAAAGAACCTCGCTTTAGAGAAATTCTATTCTGGTGAAACACCAATCTTAGTGTCCACACCTGTTATTGAAGTTGGTATTGATGTTAAAGGTGCAAACCTCATGGTTATTTATGATGCTTCTAACTTTGGTTTAGCTTCTCTTCATCAATTAAGAGGACGTATCGGTAGAGATGGTTCTAAAGCCACATGCTTATTGACTCTTGATGACGAGGAAGATGAAGAAGCAAAAGAAAGATTAAACGTTCTCGTTAAATCAGAAGATGGATTTGTCATCGCCGAAGAAGACATGAAGATGAGAGGACCTGGTGAACTCGCGGGATTTAAACAATCTGGTATGCCTAACTTCTCATTCTTAAATGTTGTTAATGATTACAAGATATTTGTCTGCGCTAGAGACGACGCGAAAGAAATAATGAAAAACCGTAAAAAAGAGGAATACCAATATCTTCTAAAACGTGCGGAAAAAGAAGTGAATATTAGTCCTATTTTAAAGGGCTAGAAAAACAATAAAAATTGTTTTATTAATGCTTAACATGTTAGAATACATGTCGAGGTATTTACTATGATTAAAATTGTTGTTGATGCTATGGGTGGAGATAATGGCTCTGCGGTTATCGTCGAAGCGATTAATAACTTCTTAAAAGACAATAACGATGTTGAAATCACCGTTTGTGGAAAAAAAGAAGAATTAGAAGCATTAGAAGGTATATGCAGAATCATTGATGCACGTGATGTCGTTCCTATGGAAGCGGGCGCATTAGAAGTCATGAGATTAAAGAATTCATCTATGATGACGGCGATTAAAACCATGAAAGATGAAGCTCTTGACGCGGTTGTTTCTTGTGGATCCACAGGTGGTTTTTTAAGCGCAGCAACAATTAATCTCAAAATGATCCCTGGCGTTAAAAGAGCCGCTTTAGTGGCTCCTTTCCCAACATCAATTAAAGGCAAATACGTCACTATATTAGATATCGGCGCAAATAACGAAAATTCACCAGAAGAATTAGTCCAATTTGCAATGATGGGAAAACTATATGCCCAAAGTGTTTATGGAGTGGAACAACCAAAAACGTACTTATTAAGTAATGGTGCGGAAGAAGGAAAAGGTGCTCCAGAAGTTAAAGAAGCTTATAAATTACTTAAAGAATCTAACTTTGAAGGATTTTCTGGAAACATTGAAGCTAGATACGCACTTAATGGTGATGCTGATGTTGTTGTTGCAGATGGTTTCACTGGAAACATCTTCCTTAAATCTAGCGAAGGTATCGCCAAGATGATGTCGAGCATGATTAAGAAAGCCTTTAAAAGAAACTTATGGTCTAAGTTAGGCTATTTACATGTTAGAAAAGGCATGAAAGAAATGGCGGATACAATGGACTACAAGAACACTGGTGGCGCAATGCTTTTAGGTATTAACGGCAATGTTGTTAAAGCTCATGGTAGTAGTGATGCAAGAGCTTTCTATCACGCTTTGCGTGTGGCTCGTTTATTAGCGGAAAAAGATATAGTAAATGCAATCAAGAAAGGAATTGAAAATGCGTAACATTAATGAACTATTTAAAGTAATTAATGTCCAACCAAAGAATGTGCAAATCTATGAATTAGCATTAACGCATTCTTCCTTTAATGCTGATGCTAATACAAAGCATAACGATAATGAACGTCTCGAATATATGGGAGACGCCGTTTTAGATTATGTTTCAGCGGATTTAATCTTTAATGAATTCGGTGAAATGGAACCTGGAAATATGTCAAAACTAAGAAGTTTCTTAGTGAACACAAAATCATTATCTTCTTATGCAAGAAAAATCGATTTAGCAGACTTCATTAAAACTGGACATTCAATTAGTGAAAAACAAGTCCAACAAAGCGATAAAATCTTAGAAAACTGTTTTGAAGCTTTAGTGGGCGCAATTTATGTCGATCAAGGTATTGAAGTGGCATTTAATTTTATTAAATCCATGATTCATGAAGATTTGATGACCTTTGGTCAATCTGACTTAACTGATTATAAGAGCATGCTTCAAGAAGAAATGCAGGCGGAACATCGCGAGAGCGTGCATTACGTGGTTACCAGCATGACTGGGCCTGCGCATGATCGCTTATATACAGTAAACGTTATGTTTAACGAAATCGTTCTTGCTTCTGGAAGTGGAAAGAGCAAGAAAAGCGCGGAACAAGACGCCGCGAAGAATGCATTAAAGAAAAGGAGTGTCTAATGGGATTATTATCGTTTCTAAAAGAAAAGTTCAAAAAGAAAGATAAGACCACCGAACAATACTCCAAAGGTATGGAAAGGTCGAGAAAGAACTTTTCGTCTAAATTAAAAAATCTTTCTGAAAGATATAAAACAGTCAACCAAGACTATTTTGATGAATTAGAACAAATCCTAATTGAATCCGATGTCGGTATCAATTTTGCTTTAAACATCATTGAAGAAGTCCTTGATAGAAGCAGAGAAGAAGGCATTACCGATCCTCAAACTATTAATGAAATACTTGTGGACCGTATGTTTGTTGGATATGCCTCCAAAGGAGATATCCAAAACGAACTATCATTTACACCAGGAACTCCCACCGTTTTGCTAGTTGTAGGCGTAAACGGTGTTGGTAAAACCACAACAATTGCTAAATTAGCGTATCGCTATATCCAACAAGGCAAGAAAGTCATGCTTGTAGCCGCGGATACCTTTAGAGCGGGCGCGACTGAGCAATTAACCGTATGGGCGCAAAGACTAAATATTGAAATCGCTACTGGTAAACCAGAAGCTGATCCAGCCTCTGTTGCCTATGATGGTGTAAAACGTGCGAAAGAAGCAGGTTGTGACCTTGTCATTGTTGATACCGCAGGTAGATTACAAACTAAAGCCAACTTGATGGCGGAATTAGCGAAGATTAAACGTGTCATTTCTAAAGAAGTGGAAGGCGCTCCACAAGATACATTCTTAATTATTGACGCTACTACAGGCCAAAACGGTGTCATTCAAGCTAAGGCTTTTGCTGAAGTTACTAACTTAACAGGTGTTGTTATCACAAAGATGGATGGCACTAGTAAAGGAGGTATCATCTTAGCGATTCGTGATGAACTTGGCGTTCCTGTGAGATTCATCGGTTTAGGCGAAAGAATGGAAGACTTACAAGAATTCGATTTAGATAAATACCTCTATGGTTTATGTGTGGAGGAACAATAATATGGCAAACTTTGATGAAACAATTCGATATGTCGATTTATTAAGTCTCTATGCAAATCTATTGAGTAAAACTCAAAGAGAAGTTTTAGAAGATTATTTCTCCTATAATTTGTCAATTTCTGAAATAGCAGAAAACCGCAAAATATCTAGAGCAGCGGTGGAAGATGCTATTAAAAAAGGAAAGAACAAATTAGAAGATATTGAAAATAAAATGGGTAGTCTCAAAGTACTACAACAAATTAGAACCGCAATTGATAATACCGATGATCCTCAATTAGCGGCGCAACTACAAGAAATGGAAAGGACATTGAAACATGGCATTTGAGTCTTTAAGTGATAAACTCTCGAATATATTTAAAAAGATCCGTGGTCAAGCTCGTTTAACCGAGAAGAACATGGAAGACATGCTTAAAGAAATTCGCGTTGCTTTGTTAGAAGCTGACGTTAACTATAAAGTTGTCAAAGAATTTACCAATAATGTTCGTGATAAAGCTATTGGACAAGATGTTTTAGGCAAACTCAATCCAAGCCAAATGCTTGTTAAGATTGTTCACGATGAATTAGTGGTTCTTTTAGGCAGTGATGATAGTGAACTTCATTACCAAAATAATAGACCTACCATCATTATGATGGTTGGTTTACAAGGTTCAGGTAAAACCACAAGTACTGGTAAATTAGCTTATTTAATGAAAAATAAGTTAAATAAAAAGGTCTTATTAGCCGCAGGTGACGTCTATCGTCCAGCCGCTATCGACCAATTAGCGCAAATTGCAAAATCCATCGATGTTGACTTAGTCAATCTTGGTACTGGTGTTTCTCCTGTCGAAATATCGAAAAAGGCTCGTGATAAAGCATTTAATGAACATTATGATGTTTTAATCATCGATACCGCTGGTCGTTTACAAATCGACGAACAATTGATGAAAGAACTTAACGACATTAAAGATGCAGTGAATCCTGATGAAATCTTGCTCTTAATCGATGCTATGGCAGGTCAAGATGCTGTTAATGTTGCTGATTCATTTAATAAACAACTAACTTTAACTGGTGCCATTATGTCTAAGTTAGATGGCGATGCCCGTGGTGGTGCCGCTTTATCCATTAGACATATGACTGGAGTCCCAATTAAATTCAGTGGTATTGGTGAAAAAGTTACTGATTTAGATATTTTCCATCCAGATCGTATGGCGGACCGTATTCTCGGTATGGGTGACATAGTCACCTTAGCGGAAAAAGTCCAACAAGAAATGGATGAAAAAGAAGCGAGAAAAACCGCGAATAAGATGATGTCTGGCAAATTCGATTTAAACGATATGCTTGATAACATGAAGAAAGTCCAAAAGATGGGCTCATTAGGCGGATTAATGAAATTAATTCCTGGCATGCCAAAGATTACTCCCGAACAACAAGCCGCTGCTGAAAAGGAAATGAAAAACTTTGAAGTAGTGATTAATTCTATGACTCCATATGAAAGAGCTAATCCTGCTGTTTTCAAATATTCGAGAAAACAAAGAGTGGCGGAAGGTAGTGGAAAAACTATCGCTGATGTTAATAGAGTCTTAAAGAAATACGAGCAAATGAAGGAAACCATGAAACAAATGGAATCCTATAAAAAGAGCGGAAGATTACCTCCAGGTGGCCTTGGCGGTCTCGGTGGAATGGGTGGCTTCCCAATGTAAAAAAAGAAGAGGTTGCGATTAACCTCTTTTTTATTTGATAAATTTGTGTCCTTTTTCTATTGCGTCGGTTTCCCATTTTGGGGTTTCGTCGCTTTCGAGTTCTTTAAGTAGTTTCATTTCTTCTTTACTTAAATTTCTTTTTTCTAATAGTTCAGGACGTAACTCTTTTGTGATCTTGAGAGCTTGTTTCTTTCTCCATTTGTTAATGGCGGTGTGATTACCACTATAAAGGATATCTGGAATCTTATCTCCGTTATAATCGAATGGCTCTGTATATTGTGGATATTCTAGTAAACCATCTTCGAATGATTCCTCAACAATACTATCTTCACTAATTGCGCCATCAATCAATCTAATGATCGAATCAGCAATAGCCATAGCCCCAATTTCTCCTCCGGTAAGAATATAATCACCGATAGAAATTTGTTCATCAACATACTTATTTACTCTTTCATCAATACCTTCGTAATGACCACATAAAAGTATGAGGTTTTGTTGACTGTTTTGTAATTTATGAGCTAATTTTTGGTCATATTGTTGGCCTTTTGGGGATAACATAATGACTTTAGAATTGTCATCTTTGACATCATTAATGCAGTCGATAATTGGCTGACACTTCATGATAAGTCCCGCTCCGCCTCCGACAGGCGCGCTGTCGACACGACCATACTTATCTTTAGTGTAATCACGGATATTAACGATAGATATTTCGACTAATTCTTTAGCGATAGCACGCTTAATAATGGAATTAGTTAAAAAGCCATCAAACATTTCTGGAAATAATGTAAGTATAGTTATTTTCATAGCATGCCCTCGATAACTTCTATATATATTTTCTTATCATTAATATCAACTTTTTTGATGAATTGCTTCACAAATGGGACAAAGAAATCTTTACCGTTTGTGCGTTTTACTCTTAAGGTAATTTGAGCAGGAAATTCTTCAACTTTAATGACTTTTCCAAGCTCATTTTTAGATTGATCAATAATGGAACAACCCACTAAATCTTCGTAAAAGTAATAACCTACTTCCAAATCATTTCTATCTTTGATAGTGTGAATTTCGAAGCCTTTAAATTCCTTTGCGGACTCTGGATTATCAATCCCTTCTAATTTCACAAAAACGATTTGACCAGACATGCGGAAATTAGCCACAGTCATTTCTAATCTTTCATCTGTGTTTTCGTTATAGAGATATACTTTGTTACCTTTTGCGTATCTCTTTTTAGGACTATCGGTAGTAGAAAAAACCTTGAAGGTTCCATCAAGTCCATGTGAATCGATTATTTTTCCAATCTTTAAATAGCTCATACTTTTACCAAAAAAGAGGACTAGTCCTCTTTTTCATCATCAAATGATTCAAATCTTAAGAAGATGCGACGGTCTTCACTTCTACCTGCGACAGAAATAATTTCTCTGAGGGAGTTGGCCACGATGCCATATCTTCCGATAAGGCGAGCGGTATCTTCTTTTTCCGCAGCAACGAGAATGTTAACGTCTTTTCCGTTTGAATCTTCATCAATACGAATTAAAACGGATTTTGGTTCTTCAACTATTGGATCAATGAGAGTACGAATAATCTTCTCGTAATCCATACGTTATTCTGCTTTCTTTGCTTTTGCGGTTGTTTTCTTAGCAGCTGGTTTTTTAGCAGCTTTCTTTTCTGCTTTTTCTGCTGGTTTTTTGCTTTCAGCGTATTTGGCCATTAAACCTTTTTTGCTGAAGACAGCTTTAACTGTGTCAGATGGGATAGCACCTAAATTTAACCATTTGAGGGCTAATTCTTCATTGATAACTGCACTTTCGATACCTTTGGCTGGATCGAGGTAACCAATTTGTTCAACTGGTTTGCCATCTCTAGCAGTACGGGAATCGATAGCAACGATTCTGAAGAACGGATCCTTATGACGACCGATTTTTGTTAATCTAATTTTGACAGACATAATAGTAACTCCTTTTTTACCGTCATATATTCTATTGAATAGATAAATAGGTGTCAAGCAAAAATGCTTTACACTTTATCTTTTTCTTTTAATTTTATTAATTAAAGGATGAATTAGTGGATAAACGTATAGATTTGCGGTAATTAAAACTAACGCAAAAATGATAGATAAAACGATACCTAAACTATTATTTGTAATGCCTTTAATATCGGTATCAAAATTTTTGAATAAGAAATAGATTAAGAAACCTAATCCGTATCCGATAATAGTAACGATTAAGTTGATGATAAAGAATACAATTCTTTTCTTGTTTTCTTGTTTGTTCTTATAACTACCGAAGTTTGCGCATTTATATGTCATGAGCATATATAGAAAGAAACAGACCACAATTGTTATGACAAACGGCACCAAGAGAACTTTGTTATTCGTTTTTGCGTAAACAGGACTCAATAATGAGAATGCGATTACACCAATGACTGGAATGATGAACGCTAAGAAGATCATGATATTGGACTTCAATGTATCGACGAATGCTTTTCCAAAACTTTGGTTCTTTCCATCATAAACAACAAAGGATTCATCTTCTTCATTACGATATTCTTTCTCATAGAGAAGCGGACGACTATCACCGATTTCTAAATCGACCATTTCCATGTCTTCGTTTTCTATTATTTGATTGGATTCTTTGACCGTTTTTGGCTTTTGGTTCAAAACAACGATAGTGAATTGATCTTTGTATTTATTGAGTTGTTCACTTAATTCAATGCTTGTACCATTCGCTTCATCATTTAAATCGACAAGCATATAGGATGGTGATAGTTCATTTATCTTCTCAAATATTGCCGCGATTTTCAAATTCTTATCGTTTTCTGTATTAACAGGGAAATTCTTTAATTCGAGTAATTGTTCTTGAACGTTTTGGACTTTTTCTTTCTTTTCTTTCTTATCCACAACAAAGCAAAGGTCTACTTTGATGAGGGAATTGACCGCTAAGAAGAATAGTGTTTTTTCATCATCTTCGTTTGGATAGATTTTCACTCCGTCAATAAAGAATTCGCCTTTGTCTAAGGCTTGGTCCTTTAATTTGAGGAATTTATAAATATAAAAAGATGAGTATTCTATATAGTTAATCTCACCCTTTTCATAATTAAATGAAACTTCTTCTTTTGGAGAGTTTTTTCCTAAGATTAAGCCACCTTTTAGTTCTATCATAGATAGCATTATATCATGTAAATAAATAAAGTGATTGAAAAAGAAATACGAGGTTGTTAATATATTAAAGCATGTTTTTTGGACATGATACGGGTGCTCCGCTGTCAAACTTGAGAATGAACACCAAGAGAAATCGTTAGAAGGAGGTCAAACTAATTATGAATAATAATTTAGTCAATGAAGTCACCGCCAGCCAAATCAGAAAAGACTTACCAGAATTCTCCTCTGGTGACGAAGTCAAAGTCTCCGTTAGAATTATCGAAGGCAACAAGTCTCGTATTCAAAATTTCCAAGGCGTCGTTATTTGCCGTCGTGGTGGTGGTGTGAGCGAAACCTTTACCGTTCGTAAGATGTCAAGTGGCATCGGTGTGGAAAGAACATTCCCAATCAATTCTCCTGTTATCGCCGGCATTACAGTTGTCCGTCGCGGTAAAGTCAGAAGAAACAAGATTACTTACATTCGTAAGCTTTCCGGTAAATCCGCTCGTATTAAAGAAATTCTTTAATCACAACTCATTAAAAGAGCTCGATAAAAGAGCTCTTTTTTTGTACGCTACGCGGTTGCATCTATTGGTTAAAACTCATATAATGAGAAGGAAAAATAGGGCAAAACATGAAAAGAAAGATAAAACTCATTATTTGGCCAATCATTTACTTGGTGCTCATTATCAATGTGTGCATCTCTTTCATTTTGGTTTTTAGATCTTATTATTATCGTTCAATTTTCGTTTCTGGTTCATCGATGGAACCAACACTTCATGGCACCGTTTCCGACCGTGTTGACTATGGTATTATCGATGACCACAATAGTGCGATTAATCGTATCAAACGTTTCCAAATTATTACTACCTATTATCCATTCATTGGCTCCACAGACTATAAAGGTGGGTATGTCCATGGTGAAGAAAACATCATTGATGAAAATGAAGCCTCATACAAAATTAAAAGAGTGTATGCACTTCCTGGTGAAACAATTAAGTTTGTTGTTGATCCAGAATTAATGGCTCAAGCTAAAGCCAAAGGTGAAATTGAACCATTTGGTAATGAAACACAAGCATTAGCGCAACAAGCACTACAAGTTCAAATCAAGGAAAACGGTAGTGATGAATTTAAATATGTGAAGATTAATTTCAAACGCCGTATTGATACCAAGAAATTAGGTGAATACGTCGATAAAGAGTTTGTTCTTGGCGATGACGAATATTGGGTTATGGGCGATAACTACAGCGCTTCATCAGACTGTTTTTCAAAGAAAGAACCTATTTATAAAGACAATATTGTCGGTGTTTTGGTGGCTATTGAAGGCACATGCAAGATTGACGCTCATATCGATCCAAATTCCACAGTGGATGGTACAAAGATCTCTTATCAATGCAAGCAAAGAAAGAGACATTTCCCAACATATTACTAGGAGATAATTATGAATAACATCCATTGGTTTCCTGGACATATGAATAAAGCTCTCCACGA
>JAFZRR010000003.1 GCA_017619815.1 Bacilli bacterium
CTTCAAGAAGGCGTAAAGATTAAAAAAGGAAAGAAAATATTCCATAAAGTCGTCCTCGCCTCATAATGGAAAGGAGGATGGCTTATGAGAACCATCAAAAAGAAAAAGTCTAAGAAGCCTAACAAGGCCACCATCAAAGCTTTGAATGAGTTAGATGAGATGGAAAGAAACAAGGAAAAGTATCATAGATACGATTCGGCTAAAGAAGCGTTGAACTCTTAGATTAAAAAAGCCGGAGCTTATCACTCCGGTTTTAAATTGCTTTATTTACTTTCTCCGCAGACGCTAATGCCCACATGATGTTATAGCCGCCACATATCGCATCAACATCCACCACTTCACCAATGAAATAAATGCCTTTTTCTTTCTTTGAAGATAGGTCAAGATTTAATTCACTGATTTTTAGTCCTCCAGAAGTCACTTGGCTATTATCGTAGCCATAGAAATCTTTGAAGGTAAATATGGTGTTATGGATATCTAATTTATTATTTAATAAATATTGTGCGATTTTTGGATTGGTTAAGGAATCGTATTCACCACTTAATCCCTTAGCGAAATCAATGTGAATTGTCACATTATTTTTGTTATCTAATTGATTGATAAAATGGGTTAAATTGAAGATGACCATTCCAGAAAGTCCATCTTTCTTAAAAAGAAGTTCTCCTTCTTCTTCATGAACGAGCTTATTTCCTTGATATAAAGAAGCGGAAACTTTGCTTCTTAGACCCTCCACCATTTTGGTGTTTTCTTTAGTCTTAATTGGGCATAAAGAAGGATGACGTTCTTTAAAAGAATATCCATGTTTTAATAAGACATTATGGAAATCACCTGTGGAACCTAATTTAGGCGAAGATTTACCACCCACTGAAATAATTAATGCATCATAAGGATATTCGCCTGAAACAGTCGAAATAACGCCATTACGATAGTCTTTTACTTCATCATTAAGATGAACTTCAATATTGAGTTCTTTGATTCTCTTTAATAAGTGATTAGCCACTGTTTCTGCGGATTCACTATATGGATAAAGTAAATCCCCAATGGCTTTTGTTTTAATACCAATGGATTCAAAATAATCCACGATTTGATTAGAGTTAAATTCTTTAACGATAGGTAAGACAAATGATTCATTAGAATATTTATTTTCTAAAGAACCTTTATTCGCGAAGTTACACTTTCCGTTTCCGGTCGCGTAAATCTTCTTGAGAAGTTTGTCATTATGTTCAAAGATCGAAACTTGATAGTCTGGATGGCACTGTTTAAAACGGATTGCGGCAAAGCAACCGGAAATGCCCCCTCCAATAATGACAACTTTTTTCATTTATCTATCCTCGTATGTGATGTTGACCGTAAAGGCCACTCCATCAACATCTCCTTTAATATATTCTGGATTAGAATTATTGGAAAAGATAGATAATTGATTATTATCTTTAAGCTCTTTTTCGTAGTTGATTAAGAAATGTTTAATCTTATTTTTCTTATAGAAATCACTATCGTGAATATCCACGATATAATCGATATATTTGGTGTTATTTAAATGACCGTTAAGATCAATATCGCTATATCTCACTTTACGTGTTTCGACGAATGTATCTCCACCAGGTTGACACTTCGCTGGTAAAGCTTGTTCTCCTTCCATATGCTCGGTTGGAGATTTAAAACCAGGGAATGGGTTTAAACAAACACGATGTGTTTCGCGTGATAAAACCATCCAAGTACTGCTGGCTTTAATTAAGACTCTTCCTTTTTCATCTTCGAGTTGAAAATATCTTGGGAAGATAAAACGCATATCATCACCTGGATATGTTTTCATGGTTACAGTCGATAAATATTTCGGCATATCGATAATATCGATTTCAATACGAGTAATGACCCAATATAAACCCTTATCAAGAGTGTTAGCCTTACCGATGTTATACACTTCTGCGTGCTCGGTAGCGATATCTTGCATCATTCTAAAAAATGATGGAAGTTTGAGGTCTAAGAATTGATCGACATCATTACTGCCGATGTAATAGTTTTTCTTGTACATACGAAACTATCTTAAAGATAAATACTTTTGATTACAAGATTAAGCCGCGAACTGAACGCGATTGATACGGAATCTGGTGTAATAATCTAAAACGTATTCAATATTGTGTTTGTTATTGTCGATAAGATATTCATCCTCAACTTGTAAGTCGTTATTAAATGTCTTACGTTCAAAATAAGCGAACGCATAGTTGATCGCTTTGCTTCTGGATGTAAATTTTTTATTAATTTTAACGGTCGCACCGTTATTGATTGTTTCTAAAACGTAATACTTCTTCATACATGAGTACCTCCTAAGCCTTTTTACGTCATGCCGGGGACGGGGCACTCATATTTGAGATTATTTATATTAGACCTTTTTTATAGAAAGTCAAGAGGGTCCACAAAAAAAGATACACTTAGTGTATCCCTTCTTTTTGATTAAAAGATTTTCAATTATTTTTCTTCTTTTTTCGGTTTTTTCTCATCAAACCAGAATCTTAACGCCATTGGGAGATATTTCGCCCACGCGCGTTCCGTGTGTTCTTCGTCGGTATCAACGACAAGTCTCACTCTATCACTCTTATAGTCAATTCCCGCAAAGTAGAAATATGAATTTAAAACATCTGGTAAGAATTTAGCTTCAAATCCTGTACCACCACAGTATAAGAAAGCTTTGCCTTCTTCAGTTGGCTTTACATCATAAGACTTCATAATATTAAGCCAGTCTTTACTATCATAGAAGAATAACGCTGGAGAGAAAGATAAAGTGAAGCCGATGGCTTCTGGATGAATCATCGCTGCGAAGAAGGACATAAGTCCACCCATGGATGATCCACCGATTCCGGTATTCTTTCTATCTGGTAATGTATGGAATGTTTTATCGATTAATGGTTTTAAATTGTAAATGATAAAGCGGATAAATTTATCTCCGTAGCTGTGTGCTAATTCCGGGCCCGCTTCAAGGACAATTTCTGGTTTCGGAACAAATGGAGGACAGAGTTCTCTAGTTCTTTCTAAAGGATCTTTTGGACAGTCAATACCAACAGCAATAACACCTGGATATCCCTCTCTCATATTTTGTTGGACCGCTTTATCAAATTCCCAAGTATCGCCAAAGGCGGAGAACTTCTTATCAACAAGATTATGGCCATCACTCATATAGATAACTGGATATTTTTTATTTGGATTTTCAAAGTCGTAATCTTCTGGTAGCCAAACACGAACTGTTCTTTTATTTTCCGCGGCAAATGGAAGAGTCATCACTAAGGTATAGTAATAACCGAATTCCATAGAAGTATCTCTAGATACATATCTTTTGAATGGTCCAATTTTAGAAGGAACAGTTTGTTCTTTTGCCACCACTGTTTCTTCAAAAAATAAAAGATTGGCGTCAATATTAAGTTTCTTAATGAATAAAAGCATTTTGTCATAAGGCATATCAGAATCGCCATTTTCAATATGGGCAATCATTGATTTATCTTTATACCCAAGGAGCTCCGCTAAATCGGATTGGGTTAAATGTTTTCTTTTTCTAAGACTTTTGATCTTTTCACCAATATTATTTGCCATA
>JAFZRR010000004.1 GCA_017619815.1 Bacilli bacterium
AAGCAGTTAAGTTCTTAATTTCTTTATCTTCTTCTTCGAGTTTTTGAAGTTCGGAGATATCGAAGTTCATGAACACCTTTTGGGCGACTTTTTCATCGTAATTTTCGTTTCCGGAAATGGTATAGGAGAATTTATCACCTTCGGTGTAGTCGTGCCATAAGTATAAGCAATAGGTTTCTGTGGTTTGAGCATCATCGCCTTCACCTTCAGTAGATGTTTCAGCGTATTCAGTCTTACCATCTTCCTTTGCTTGTTTGACGACATCATATAATTCTTTGAAGTGATCACCAACTGGGATGTTGATGGATGGATAATCGTTTTTGGTTTCCATATAAGCATCGCCAGTGACGAATTTTTCTTCTTCTTTTGCGTTATTTAAAATTGGGGCATCATCAGCTCTGGAGGAGAGGGCTAAAGAACCGTTAAATGTCATTAAGTTTTGGACATTTTGATAGTTACTATCATTATCTTGTTTAACAGTCACTTTGACTGTGTCATAACTTTCTGTGAAAACTTGGTAATTTGTAATCTTTAAAGCATCGAGACGTTTGATCATGCTTTGAGCGACTGCTTCAGAAGGTGTTTTGCCATCATCTGTAAGTTCATCTTTATCTAATGCTTTACCGGTTTCCTTATCTTCAAGACGGAAAACCATTTCTTTACCATCAGAATATTCAATATTAGAGGTACTGTTTTTAAATACGTTTGCAAAAGTCGCACCCATTAACACTAATGAGGCACCTGTGAGCACAACGTAAGACCACAATCTTCTCATATTATTTCCTCCTACATATACACGAAATACATATGCGCTTTGCGCGTCATTAAAAACTATATACTAAAAGTATCGGCTTTTCAAATAAAAAATGCGCACGTACATAATGCGCATAAGGTTTTTCTTAGAATAATAATGTTTGATGAGCGATTTTTAAGTGTTTATACGCTTTTGGCGAAGCCACTCTTCCACGAGGAGTACGATCAATAAATCCAATTTGTAAGAGATATGGTTCGTAGACATCTTCAAGGTTCATGATTTCTTCACCAATCGCATTCGCTAAGGTATCAAGACCCACTGGTCCACCATTGAAACGTTCAATAAGTGTCTTTAAGTATCTGATATCGACATCATCTAATCCGATTTCATCTACCTTTAAAGCATTGAGTGCTTCAAGAGCGTCATGGACGTCGATTTCATCTTTTCCTTTGAAGTTTGCAAAGTCACGAACACGCTTAAATAATCTATTGGCGATACGTGGTGTTCCACGACTTCTTTTGGCGATTTCTTTCGCCGCTTCATCACTGATTTTTGTATTAAAAACTCTAGCGGTTCTTTTGACGATTTGTTCGACCTCATCAATGTCGTAAAAATGGAGTTTTTCGGTTATACCGAATCTCTCTCTAAGTGGGGCGCTTAAATCACCCGCTCTGGTGGTCGCTCCGATGAGGGTAAATGGAGGTAAATTTAAGGTGATGGCTTTGCCGTTCATATCGCGGTTGATGACCACGGAAAATTTGAAGTCTTCCATCGCTGTATAAAGAGATTCTTCGACGATTCGAGGAATTCTATGAATCTCATCAATAAAGAGAATATCACCTGGTTCTAAAGCGGATAAAATCGCGGCTAAATCGCCAATCTTTTCAATACTTGGTCCACTAGCGACATGGATATGAGCATTCATCTCATTTGCGATGACATAAGCAAGTGTCGTTTTTCCTAATCCTGGAGGGCCATAGAAAAGAAGATGATCAAGTGGTTCATCTCTATGCAACGCCGCACCAATAAAAACCTTAAGGTTTTTCTTTAAGTCTTTTTGTCCGACGTATTCTTCTAAAACTTGTGGTCTTAGAGATACTTCTTCTTGCGTTTCGCTGGTATTAATATGTGCATCTAATAAACGTGACATATTTACTTCCTCAATTTACTAAGAGCGATACGAAGGATGTCTTCAGAAGAGGCTCCTGGCTCGTTAATTGTGGCCAAGACCCTATCAATAGCCGCACCTTTGAATCCCATGGATTTAAGCGCTTCATAAACGTCTTCATAGACACCTGGATCACCCTTGCTTCCACCGGTTAATTCACCTTTCAAATCTAAAATGATTTGAGCAGCAGCTTTCGCACCGATACCTGGTAATTTCTTCAAATAAGCAACGTTGTTGCTTGCGATGGCATTAACCACTTCGTTTGGGGTTGTGCTACTAAGCGCGCCAATCGCGGTTCTTGGACCGAGTCCTTTAACTTTGATAAGGGAAAGGAAAACAGACTTTTCATCTAAAGAATTAAAGCCCACTAAATATTGTTCATCTTCTCTAACTACGTTATAGGTGTAGACCAAAACTTCTTCACCGATTTCATAATCATCAATATGGGATACTAAAACTTGATAACCAACATTGTTAACATCAATTATCACCGTATCCTTATCTTTTAACGCTACGCGTCCTTTGAGAAAGTAAATCATAAGTCCCCTCCTTATCGATATACCATAATAAATAAAATAATAAATATTAGAGATAATATAGCCGCGCTTAATGAAGCAACGACAATAAGTTCATTCTTATTTTTCATAATCCCTTATATATTCTATAGGTGTAGGTATAGGCGCACGCTTGTGCTCGCTTATACGATGGAGATATTCAATTCTCTCCTTCACCTTTGAATCTATTTCTTTTCCTAAAAGGAAATCATCTAAATCTTTGTATTTAACGCCCATTTCCACTTCATCGGTTTGTCCTTCAAATAATCCCGCGGTAGGAACGCGTTCCGCTAAATAATCTGGAACACCTTTAATCTTCGCGGCGGCCACGACTTCACCTTTGGTGAGATAAACGATTGGTAAAAGATCAGCAGCGCCATCACCATATTTGGTGAAATAACCGGTATATCTTTCATCCATATTATCTGTGCCTAAAACTAAACTTCTATGGGTTTGACCATAAGCATATAAAATGGTCATTCTAATTCTCACTTTAAGATTTGATTTGCTGAGGGCATCCAAGGTTACACCTTGTCTTTCGAGTTCAGCAACTGTTTCATGGAAAGAATTGCTGCAATCGACGACGAGATATCTTAAATCTAACGTTTTTGCTAATTTGACGGCATCTTCAACGTCTGCAGGATTACTATCAATTGGCATCATGATACACATGAGTTTATCTTTGCCAACAGCGTTCTTTGTTAAAGCCGCGACTAAAGAAGAATCAACACCACCAGAAAGACCTAAAACATAGCCATCTTGATGGGCGTTTTCTAAGTATTCCTTAAGGAATTTTTCAACTTCTAATAAATATTGTTCGAGTTTCATATTAACGATAGTATTCGAATTGGAAATCGTCTAAATAGACGATATCTCCATCATCCGCCCCCATTTTCTCTAATTCATCATCCACTTTGAGTTTTCTTAATTTGGTCATCAAAACCATCATACCTTCATCAGTGGTTATATTGGTCATCTTGTAGAATTTAATAATCTTGTCACCGAGGATACGATATTCACGATTAGAAATCTTCTCAATGGTGAATTCTTTTTCTTCTTCTGGAAGTTCGTATAACTTGGTATCAAGGACTTCTTCCTCTTCGTTATAAAGTGGGAAGGCTGGTGTCTTATCTAATAAATCAGCGACTTTAAATAAGACTTCATCAATTCCTTCATCTGTTAATGCGGAGATTGGAATAATCTCTTCTTTCACTTTCTTTTTGAAAGCTTTTAGTTTCTCTTCTGAACCATCTTCGTCCATCTTGCTTGCAACTAAGATGCATGGTCTTTTATCTAAACCAAATCCATAGGATTTAAGTTCATTGTTAATCACTTTATAGTCTTCGATTGGATCTCTTCCGGATTCGCCGAAATCGATGACGTGAATAATGACACGGCATCTTTCGATATGTCTTAAGAATTGAAGACCTAAACCTTTACCTTGGTGAGCACCTTCAATAAGACCAGGAAGATCCGCCATAACGAAAGAACGATTGTCTTTAGTTTTGACCACGCCGAGGTTTGGCACAATTGTGGTAAATGGATAGTCAGCTATTTCTGGTTTTGCGGAACTAACCACACTTAAAAGTGTGGACTTGCCAACGCTTGGGAATCCGACTAAACCGACATCGGCTAATAACTTAAGTTCAAGAATTAATCTTTTTCTTTCACCTGGTTCGCCATTTTCAGCGATCTTTGGTGTTCTATTGGTTGGTGATTTGAATGCGGAATTACCACGACCACCTCTACCACCTTTTGCAACTCTGATAATTTTGCCATCTTCGTTAAGGTCACCTAAGAATTTATGACCTTCTTCTTCGAAGATAACTGTTCCCACTGGAACATCAATGGTTACATCTTCTGCATATTTACCGAATTGGTTTTTAATACCACCTTTTTCACCATCGTTTCCGATAAAGGTTTTACTATGGCGGAAATTGAGGAGTGTGTTGATCTTAGAGTTCGCTCTTAAAAAGATAGAAGCGCCTCTACCACCATTACCTCCTGCCGGTCCGCCTTTTGGTACGTATTTTTCACGGAGAAATGCGATAGCGCCATCGCCACCTTTTCCACTTCTCACTTCAATAACAACACGGTCAATAAACATAAATAAATATATACCCGCTTATATTATATATAACGCAAAAGAAAAAGACCACAATTAAGTGGTCTTATTTTCATTATTTTCGCTTATTTACTTTGCGACAACAACTCTCACACAAGTGCGATCTTTACCAAGGCGTTCATAACGAACAACACCGGAAGCTGTAGCGAAGATTGTATCATCTTTACCTCTCTTGGTATTTTCCCCTGGATAAATTCTAGTTCCTCTTTGACGATAAATAATGGCACCGCAGTGGCAATATTGTCCATCAGCGACTTTAGCACCGAGACGACGACCAGCGGAATCACGACCGTTTTTAGTTGAACCAACACCTTTTTTAGAAGCGAAGAGTTGAATATTTAATTTAAACATCATATTAACGACACCCTTTCTAAAGATTTTTGATTTGGATGAACTTGCCATAACTTTCTTCAATGGTCTTTAGACCAGCGATGATTGTTTCCATGACAATCTCATCATGTGAAGAAATAGAATCTTTAACTTCAACGAGTGAATGTCCTTCATCAAGAATGATATTGAAATCTTTGGGATTTTCTAAATTATTGAGGCCTCCAGTTAATACTGAACTAACGCCGGCACAAACAAGGTCTTCACCATGTGGTGCACTATTCGCGTGGCCTTTAATTTCTAAGGACTTAAATTTCTTTTCTTCTGATTTGATTAAAACTTTAATCATGATTACTTAATGCTTTCAATAACTAAGCAAGTATATGGTTGACGGTGACCAATGGTCTTGTGCTCATTTGCTTTGCTCTTGTACTTGAAGACACGGATTTTTTTGCTTAATCCTTGCTTTTCGACTTTAGCTGTGACTTTAGCACCTTCAACGTATGGGGTGCCGACTTTCACGCTCTTGTCTCCGACTAAGAGAACTTTGTCGAGTGTGATGGTTGAACCAACTTCAGCTTCTAGTTTTTCAACGTAGATTCTGCTACCGACTTCAACGCGGACTTGTTTACCACCAGTTTCGATAATTGCGTACATAATGTCCCTCCTTATAAAATTTAATTCACTAAGGACTCGCTATTAAGGTAACCTTAATAGGTTTTGTAAACCTTCTCTATGCGGTTGTAGCTAGTGAGGCGACAACGTTATTAATATAACAAAAGTTATATAAAGACTTCAACAATTTTCTCAAAAATATTTTTATTATTTTTCAAGCGCAATTTTCAGAAGAATTTAGAAAGGAGAAATATCCGTTATTGGATATTATCAAATGATCGAGTAACAAAATATGGAGTTTTTGACTTTCTCTAATTAATTGCGATGTGAAATTGATGTCTTCTTGGGATGGATTTGGATCTCCGCTTGGGTGATTGTGAATGATATAAAAGTATTTTCCATTATGGATTAAAACTTGTTGAATAATCTGTTTCCATGAGCAATTAACTGCACTTTCGTTTCCTTTGTACAAATTAACCTCATGTATAACCTTCTTTTTACCATTTAACACAATGAGGTACATATGTTCTTGAATAGAGTTTCCGATGAGGTGTTTATACTTATCATAGATTTTATCTATTGATATAGGTTCTTCGTTATTATTCATCTTCAACGAATTAAATCTTTTTGCGATTTCAAATGCAGCGATGATTTTAACCGCTGTTGCATTACCTATTCCTTTATAATTCAATAAGTCAGAAATCGGTTTTTGGACAAGATAAAATAAGCCGTTATTTTCTTGCAACATCCGATAGGCGATATCGATTGCCGAGCTATCCGTAGTTCCAGAACCAATAAGAATGGCGATCAGTTCATGATCAGATAAAGTATCAATTCCATAGTGAAATGCTTTTTCTCTCGGTCTTTCGAGAGTGGGCAACGATTCTATCTTAGCCAAGAGCTAGTTCCACGTGAACTTCCAACCACCCGGTATTGCCGCACTACCTTTGTTCGACATAAATAAGCGATAAATCACCACCGCCATAACCGCAATCGCGGCAATAGCCATCACCGTGGCTAATGTGATACCTTCACCAACAGTATGAGAATCACATTCTTGTTGAGTAAGAATTCTATAGGTCATAAGAAAAACCCTCCTACTAAAGAAATAGGGGGGTCTAACTCGATTTAGTTACAAAATATTTTATAAAAGTTTATTTCTCTTATCTTTTAGCAAAGCTAAGTTTTCAGTGTGTTGTTTGAGTTTTTCTTCTTCTAACGCCACTTTTTCTTTAGGTGCCTTGCTGATGAAGTTTGGATTTGAGAGCATTTTTTGGCAGCGGAGAATCTCGTTTTCTTCTTCGGCGATTTCTTTATCAATACGGGCAATAATCTCGCCTTGACCAGCCTCATTTACAATAAGTAAATCAGCGTTATCATAAATCTTTAATTCACCACGCATATTAACGATGCTATCATCCACGACTTTGAATTCAGAGAATGTGAATCTTTGTAAGTAGGCTTCATATCCTTCGAACATCTTAATTCTGAGATTGATTGATAAATCAAGCTTCGCGTTTGGTGCTAATTTGTTCTCAATCTTGTAGTTTCTCACATCTCTAATGATATCGAAGAGAAGTTCTACTTGTTTATCCACGTTAAGATGCACTCTATTAGCTTCATATTTTGGATATGATTCAAGCATCACTGATTCTTTGTGGACTGGTAAGTTCAAATATAATTCTTCAGCGATGAATGGAGTGTATGGATAGATTAATAAGATAATGGATTTCAAACACTTGAAGAGGACTTGATATGTATTATTTCTCACTAATTCATCATTTGATGAAAGGGAAACCTTACTCATCTCTAAGTATTGTGAACAGAAATCGTCATAAACAAAGTTATAAAGGTGTCCACTGGCGGCATTGAAATCGTATTTATCCATGTTTGTGGTCACGGATTTGATGGTCTTTTCTAAGCGGTTAATAATCCATTGATCAAGTGGAGATAATTCTTTTGGTAATTCTTCTTCCTTAAATCCTTCTGGTAACACGCTTAGCACATAACGCGCGGAGTTCCATATCTTATTAAGATAATTGCTGGATGCGTTCACTTTATCATCGATATAACGCATATCTTGTCCAGGTGTGGAATTGGTTGTTAAGAAATATCTAAGTGCATCCGCACCATATTTATCGATAACTTCGATTGGATCAACACCGTTTCCTAAGGATTTAGACATTTTGCGGCCAAGTTCATCTCTCACCAAGCCGTGAATCACGACATCTTTAAATGGTGCTTCACCATTGGCGTTTAAGGATTGGAAAATCATTCTGGAAACCCAGAAGAAGATGATGTCATAGCCCGTTACCAAACAACTTGTTGGGAAATATCTCTTGAGGTCAGCAGTTTCATTTGGCCAACCTAATGTAGAGAATGGCCAAAGGCCAGAGGAGAACCATGTATCCAAGACATCTCTATCTTGTTCATAATTTTCGATATCTTTTGGTGGATCCATAGAAACAACGACTTCACCTGTTTGTTTATGGTAATAAGCTGGAATACGGTGACCCCACCACAACTGACGAGAAATGCACCAGTCTTCAATATTATTCATCCATTGGAGGAATGTATTCTCAAATCTAGCAGGTACAAAGTTAACCTTCTTTTCTGTCTTTTGGTTAGCGATTGCGGCTTCCGCGAGTGGTTTCATTTTCACAAACCATTGTTTCGATAACATTGGTTCGACAACACAGTTATTTCTTTCTGAGTGGCCAACAGAGTGAATGATCTTTTCTTGTTTAATGAAGTTGCCTTCACTCTTAATCTTTTCTAATAATTTTTCACGGCACACGAAACGGTCGAGACCAACGAATTCGCCACACTTTTCATTCATCGTGGCATCTTTATTAAAGATGATTGGCATTTCTAAACCATATTTCTTACCGATAATAAAGTCGTTTGGGTCATGAGCAGGTGTACATTTCATCGCACCAGTACCGAATTCGACATCGACATATTCATCGGCGATGATTGGAATAATCTCTCCGTTTGCAGGATTGATGACCTTTTGTCCGTGATATTTCTTATATCTTTTATCTTTAGGATTAACACATACGCATGTGTCACCAAACATAGTTTCTGGTCTAGTTGTGGCGACGATTAAATATTCCTCACTATTGACGATTGGATAACGGAAATAATACATATATCCTTCATCATCTTGGTGAATAACTTCAATATTAGATAACGCAGTTTGTTGAACTGGATCCCAGGAAATAATTCTCTCTCCTTGATAAATCAAGCCTTTCTTATATAAGTCCACAAAGACATGTCTAACAGCGTAGTTCAAGCCTTCATCTAATGTGAATCTTTCTCTAGTGTAATCAAGGCATAAACCCATCTTGGCCCATTGTTCATGAATATTATTCGCATATTCGTTTTTCCAACTCCAAGCGTGATCTAAAAATTCCTCACGAGTGAGCTTAGTGACATCGACACCGTTTTTCACTAAACGCTGCATAACTTTCGCTTGTGTGGCGATGCCAGCGTGGTCCATACCAGGAAGCCATAAAGCATCAAAACCTTGCATCTTTTTATAACGGATAATGATATCTTGGATAGTTGTATCCCATGCGTGACCTAAATGTAATTTACCAGTGACGTTTGGAGGAGGAATAACCATGGAAAAAGCTTGTTTAGATTTATCACCCGCGGTGAAATATCCTTTGTTTTTCCAATTCTCGTACTTTCCTTCTTCTACTGCATGTGGATCATATCTTTTATCAAGCATATGAGCGTCCTCCTTAATAAATAAAAAGCATCCTTATTTCTAAGGACGCTGTTATGCGCGGTACCACCTTAGTTCGTTATTTGACTAACGCACTTCATTAACCTATTTTCGCTAGGTAACTATCCTCCAAAGCGACCTTCGCTAATTCCTTATATCGAGCTTCCACCATCCTCGACTCTCTATCATAAGAAGATTAGTTACTCCTCTTCTTCAACGGCTGAGTTTATTATAGCAACATTTTAATAAATGTCACTTAATTAATTGTTCGATTCCAGTTTTTAACTTATCTAACGTTCTATTAGACAAACTGGATGTGAAATATACGTTTTCTAGGACATTCATCTCTTTTAACCGCTTATTGAGCTCTGAACGTCCTTTTTGATTGATTTTATCCGTCTTTGTAATAACCACAAAGTATGGAATTTGGTTTTCGATAAGATAATTCAATATCTCAGTGTCATTCTCGCCAAACTCTCTTCTACTATCGATGAGAAGTAAAACAAGTTTTAAATATGGATTATCGGTAAAATATTCATCCATCATCGTACCGAATAAACGGTCGAGATCCACACCACCTCTAGCAAAGCCATAACCAGGAGCATCCACTAAATAGAATTTGTTATCTATGTTGTAGTAATTTAAGAGTCTAGTATGACCAGGCTTTGAGGATGTAAATGCCAAAGATTTTCTTTGACATAAGGAATTGATTAATGAAGATTTACCAACATTACTTTTGCCAACGATTAAAACCTCGGGAAAAGATTCCTGAGGTCTTTCTTTTACGCTTGGCGTAGATTTGACAAATGAGACATTGTTGAAATTGATCATTATTTCACCAAAGCAATCTTAATTGCATCATCCGCAGATTTCATATATTCAATCTTGAGCGTTTCTTTAACTTCCTTTGGAAGTTCTTCAACATCTTTCTTGTTTTCTTCTGGGACAATGATTGTTTTAATACCACTTCTAAGAGCGGCAAGAGATTTCTCTCTTAAACCACCGATGGCTAATGCATTACCACGTAATGTCACTTCACCCGTCATCGCAACATCAGGATTAACTGGTGTCTTAGATAAGCAAGAGACAATCGCTGTGGTAATTGCCACACCTGCGCTTGGGCCATCTTTTGGAACGGCGCCTTCTGGCACGTGGATGTGAATATCGTTTTCGGCAAAGAGTTCAGGATTGATATTGAACTTTTCGGCGTTAGATTTCACATAGTCCAAAGCGATGGAGCAACTCTCTTTCATAACATCACCTAAGTGACCTGTTAGGACGAGCGCGCCTTTTCCTTTGAAGTAATTTACTTCAATTGGAAGGATATCGCCACCGAATTCGGTATAAGCTAAACCGGTAACGACACCGATTTGTGGTTTTTGTTCTTTCTTGCTGTCTTCAAATATTGGTGTGCCGAGATATTCTCTGACCTTCTTTTCATCGATAGTAATACTTTCTATGCTTGGGTCTTTAACAATCGCGACAACCACTTTTCGTAAGCAAGAGGCAATCTTTCTTTCTAAATCACGAACACCGGATTCACGTGTATAGGAACGGATGATATATTTAATCGCATCTTCAGTGAATGTGGCTTGTGATTCTTTTAAACCATTGAGTTCACGTTGTTTCTTCACTAAGTGACCTGTGGCAATTTGGACTTTTTCGAGTTCGGTATAAGAAGATAATTGGATTAATTCCAATCTGTCTCTTAATGGACCAGGGATATTTTCCAAATAGTTCGCAGTGCAAATGAATAAGACATCGCTTAAGTCATATGGTTCTTCCAAATAGTTATCATTGAATTGATAATTTTGTTCTGGATCAAGAACTTCCAATAAAGCACTTGCGGGATCGCCTTTATAGCTGCTTGCGAGTTTATCGACTTCGTCGAGCAAGAAAACTGGGTTGTTAACACCCGCTTTTCTCATACCTTGGATAATTCTTCCAGGCATGGAGCCGACATATGTTCTTCTATGACCACGGATTTCCGCTTCATCAGAAATGCCGCCCAAAGACGCTTTGAAGAATTTTCTTCCTAACGCTCTAGCGATGGATTTACCTAATGAGGTTTTACCAGTTCCTGGAGGGCCATAGAAACAGAGAATTGGGGATTTTAAATTACCAGTTAACTTTTTAACTGCTAAATATTCGATAATTCTCTTCTTTGGATTTTCGAGACCGTAATGGTCTTCATCTAAAATCTTTTCGACGTTTTCTAAAGAATCATTATCTTCAGTCTTTTGCCACCATGGGACATTCATAAGAACATCAACATAGGATTGAATAAGCGCAGCTTCAAGAGAACCTTGAGGCATCATCTCGAACTTTTTAAGTTCGGCTTTGACTTTATTCTTGACGTTTTCTGGATAAGGGTTCTTTTCGAGTTTTTCTAAAATAGAATCTGGATCATTCTTATCTCCGCTATCTTCACCGAGTTCACGTTTAATCGCTTTGAGTTTTTCACGTAGGAAATATTCTCTTTGTGATTTCTCAGCACTTTCACGAACAGTTTCGGAAATATCACGTTCGATTTGGTTGCGTTGGTTTTCCCCATTGATGAGGAAGACGACTTGTTCCATTAAGGAATTCGCATCTGCAGATTCTAAGATTTTTTGCTTTGTTTCAGTTGGAGCTTCTAAATGTCCCGCTAATGCAAAGCATATATCGACGGCATTTGGGCTTTTTGTGACGATATTAGCGATATTCTTTGGCATTGTGGAAAAGATATTAGGGACTCCTTCAAGAGCCTTGCTAACAGCTTTAATAATCGCTTCATTTTCCACAGGAGAAATAGCAGGAAGTGGGTCCATTCCGCCAATTGCGGAATAGTATCCAGCATTTTCTTCAAATCTAATATCGGATAATTTGACTCTTTCAATCACTTCTAATCTCACTCTTAAACGATTATCGCGTTCAGAGATGGAAATGATGCGGCACAAAACACCGACTTGATAAATATCCTCAGCTTTAGGATTATCTTCATCGTATTTCTTTTGAGAAGCAACAAGGATTAAGGAATCGCATTCGTTTTTGGATGCGTTTACCGCAGAGATAGAGAAATCTCTTCCGGCTTCAATCAATTGTTGGTTCTTTGGGAAGATAACTAATGCGCGAGTAATGAGGAGTGGAAGTGTTAAGGCTTGTGGTTTATTGGCCATAAGTTTTTCCTCCTTTTTAAGTAATTAACAACTAGTTGTTTTCGTTGTAGAGTAAGTCATCAATGCGTTGCATTCTTAAGTTGTTGCGGAATTCAGCAAGTTGAGGTGCTAATGCCTTTTTGACATCTTCGAGTTTCATCTTGTATTGTTCAGCAATCTTCGCATATTCGAATTCTAAGTCGGCGTCTGTAATTTCGACTTTTTCGACTTTTGCGATTTCTTCTAAGACAACGTATTCTTTTGTTTCTTTTAAGGCTTGTTCACGGAGTTGAGCAGTAAATTGTTCTTCGGTTTGGCCTAAGATTTGTAAATATTGTTCGAGTTGTAAACCGGATTGTTCGATACGTTTGACCATATCTTCTCTTCTAGAAGCGGTTTGGTTATCGATGATTTCATCCGCTAAATCAATTTCAGAACCTTTAACGATTTCTTCAATTAATTTATTCATGTATTCACGACGAGCTTCGAGTTCTTTTTGTTTCTTTAAGTCTTCTTCTTTGCGAGCTCTGAATGCTTCGACTGTGTCGATGCCTTCAACTTTGAGTTCTTTAACGAATTCATCGTTTAATTCTGGAAGTTTCTTTTCTTTCACTTCGTGAATCTTACATTCAAATGTTGCTGGTTTGCCTTTTAATTCTTCGGTGTAGTTTTCTGGGAATGTGACATCAACGTTCACTGTTTCGCCAGCTTTATGACCGACTAATTGTTCTTCAAATCCTGGGATGAATTGGTGGCTACCTAATTCTAATTCGTGGTTTTGTGCGGAACCGCCTTCGAATAATTCGCCGTTGATTCTACCTGCAAAGTCCATAACAACGATGTCGCCTAATGCGGCTTCGCCTTCTTTTAAGACTAAGGAAGCGTTTTCTTTTAATGTGCCTTTGAGAGCTTCTTCGATATCTTTCTTGGTCACTTTAACGGCCTTTTTACCGACTTGTAAACCTTTGTAAGCGCCTAATTTCACTTCAGGAGCGGTAACAAGAACGAATCTCACTTCTAATTCTGTGTCGCTGACTTTTGTGACATCAACTGCAGGACGTGCAAATGGTCTAATTTCATCTTTGGTTAAGATTTCTTCATAGATTTTTGGTAACAAAGCATTGATTGCTTCATCTAAAACCTTCATTTGGTCAATATGTGCTTTGACGAGGTTTTTTGGTGCCTTTCCTTTACGGAAACCATCAATTGTGACGTTCTCCGCTAATTTGTTAAAGGCTTTTTCTTGTGCATTCTTCCATGATTGTTCATCGACAACAACATCGACTTGAACATGGGAATGTTCTAATTTGGTAATTTTTCTTTCCATATTATTATGCCTCCAAAATATGTGCGATATTGATTATAAACAAGTTTATATTTTCCCACAAGAAAAACACTCATTTTGAGTGCTTTTTTTGAACTATCTAATTTGTTTAGAAAGAGTTAATTGCTTCTTTAATTCTCTGAATTAAGTCAAGGACTTCTTTTTCATCTATGCCCTTAAGAGCGCATCTCGCGGATAAAGGAGTTTTGTTCTCAATTTGAAGATATTCTTCAGAAATATTTCTAAGCGCTTCGATCAAAAGGTCATATTTGATGTCGAGCTTTTCTGGATACATGTAGATGATATAGGAGCTCAATATTTGAACAGCGTCCTCGCTGACAACTGGATCTTTGAGTTCGTTTTGTAAAGCGCGTACGAAATCATTGAATTCATTTCCGATAAACGGAGGTTCAAGTTGGCTTGGGTTAATCTTTATGGCTTTGCCAATATGATTAAATGAGAGTTCCTTATCAATTTTCTTCTGAACGAGGAGAAGTAACGCAAATGAACGAATCGATTGTTTTGGGAAAGATAACATTATCCTTTGGATATCAGGAAGGAACATATTAATGTCTCTACCTCTTACCATATCAAGCGCAGGTAAGACGACCGTTTCATCATTTGACTTTAATCTTTCTTTTAAAGCATCGTTACTGAGCTCGCGACTGGATAAAGATTTCTTTTCTTCCTCTCTTACCAATTTTGGTAAATCGCGAATGATTTCTTCAACTTCTTGCGAAACATATGGAAGATTCTCGTAATACTTAACTTCTTCATAAGCTTCGTCAAAATTATTCAATAAGCAAAGGATTTCAATATGGACCTTCATTAATAAAGTTAAATCGCCTTGGAGAATTTCACGGTTCTTTTTAATGACAGACAAAGCTTCTTCGCCGCGGCCAGTAGCCAATAAGGCACTGATACGGTAAAAAAGATAATTCATGTCTTGGCTGTCTTCGGTTAATTTGATGACCAAATCGTATTGTCTTTTGTCCATCAATGACTTTAAACTGTCCATATTATTCTCCTTTATGTTAGTAGTTTTTTAGTATATTTATTAGTAGATATTAACTTTGTTAAATGTGTGTAGGTTAATAGAATTATTTATTATTCCAAACTCGAATGATTTCTTCTTCGCTAATTGGGCCAGGACGTACGACTCTTGGTGTTTCTTTTGTGAGGTCCACAATGGTTGATGGAACCTCGCCTTTAGCCTTTCCGGACATCACAAAATCGAGTTCTGAACCGAAGATTTCTTTCACTTCATCGCTGTTTAATGCGGGTTTAGATCCACTCTTGTTTGCGGATGGAACAAGTAAGGGAATGTTGACCATTTCTAATAACACGCGCGCCTCTATATTTGTGGGAATACGTATACCGATAATGTCAGTGTTATGTGTTACATATGAGGGAACACTATTCTTTTTAACATTCACCAATATGGTAATTGAACCAGGCATAAAAGCATCTATCACTCTTTGAGTGGCTTCGTTGATAATCGCGTATTTGCTAATATCTTCAACGTTAGCCACCATCATTGTGTATGGCTTATCTTCTGGTCTTTCCTTAACTTTGTTAAGCTTGTCGTATGCTTTTCTATTGTTAAAAACTACACCTAAACCCATGACTGTTTCCGTAGGAAAAGCCACTACTCCACCCTCTTCGAGTGCGGTCTTTGCTAATGCAGCTTCTTTATTTATCTTAGGGTCGAATTTAATCATGGAAACATTATACCCTTTTCAAAGAAAAAGTAATAACCATAAATATGGGGATGTGTTAATATATAACCGCTATGAAAAAGAATTATATTGCACTTGTTATTCCAGTGGCGGCTCTCGCTTTAACATCTTGTATTCACGGGACTAAAAAAGAAAACAGTAAAACTGGTTTTGTGAAAATTGATGATGTCACTTTAGTGAGCAGTGATTTAAAAGCTAGTTACGCGCCTAGTAAAGGTGCGGTTAAGATGCTTGTCATCCCTATTGCTTTTACAGGTACCGCAAAAGATGCTGATTCTGCTAAATATACCGATTGGAATGAAGATAACCTTGGGAATATGTATGACTATTACTTTGGCGAATCTAGTTCCTTATCTACGTACTACGCAACCGCATCATTGAACAATGTTCAAGTGTCTGGCAAAGTCACTGATGTTTATGAAAATAGCACCATCAAAACATCCACTATCCTTGAAGATAATACTTTCGCATCCCTTTGGGATATGATTGAAGACGCTATTAGCTGGGTTTGTGACAATGATGAATCCATCAATTGGAGCGAATATGATCTCAATCAAGATGGTTGCATCGATAATATTCATTTAATTACAAACTACACCGCTGCAAATGAAGAATGGGGTCAACCATTATGGCCGCACATGTACTATACCGGTAGAACCGGTACAGTGGAAAAGCCAATGGCGAATGTCTATTCCATCAGTGGCATTGGATTTGTCGAAGATCCATATACTGCGATTCATGAACAAGGACATATCTTTGGCTTAGAAGATTATTACGATTATACAGAAGATTCTCAACTCGACTATGTCGGTCAATTAGATATGCAATCTTATACCGTTTTTGACTGGAATTCATTCTCTAAGTTATCTATGGGTTGGGTAAAACCATATGTCATTAATGGCGAAGCCAATACCACCACAGTCAATATCAAAGCGGCATCCATCAATGGTGACTGCATCTTAGTTCCTGCGGATTATTCCACATGGAATGGTTCCGCTTTCGATGAATATTTCTTAATCGAACTATTTGCTCCTTATGGAAACAATAAAAAAGACTGGCCAGAGTATCAAAATAGTCTCGGCGCGAGAGGTGGTATTAGAGTGTACCACGTAGACGCACGCGTTTATGGTGGCAACACTTACGAGTATTTTGGTGATGAAGACTACGAAGAAGATGAAAAAATTGTTGTCACAAACATGGAAGAGCAACAAATCAACACCAAAGATGATGTCGCCAAATGGAACACTGTCGCCAAAGGTGCCACCAATTCTTCCTTATGGCATAGATATCCAGGCGGTATCTCTCAACTCGCTGATTATCCACTACTCAGTATCGTCCAAAAGGGTGGAGATTTTACATTTGCACAGCAAAACGGTAGACATACACTCAATTCTAGCGATCTCTTCAAAGTGGGCGACGAATTCACTTGGGAAAAATATAGCAAGTTCCTCAATAAGAATGGAGAAAAACAAGAACTCACCAATAAAGGTGAAGTCTTCCCATATAAGTTTGTCATCGATTATCTTGATGAAGATGACGCTACTATCACATTTACTAAAGTAAAATAATGGTCCGCAAAGATATTAAAGATTTTATTAAAACAATTCCTGAAGGAGTCACTATTGTCGCCGCTTCTAAATACGTAGGCGCGGATGATATCAAAGTGCTACTCGATGCAGGTATCAAAGATATCGGCGAAAATCGCGTCGATTCTTTTTTAAGCAAATACGAATTACTCAAAGATAATGACATTAAATGGCACTTTATTGGCCACTTACAAAGAAACAAAGCCACAAAAGTTATTGATAAGATTGATTATCTGGAATCACTCGACTCCTTAGAACTCGCAAAAATCATTAATTCGCACCGTTTAAGCCCTTTAAAATGCTTCGTTGAAGTCTCAATCAATTTAGAAGAAAACAAGGACGGAGTGCCCTATTATGAGTTAAAAGACTTCATTAAAGAACTAAAGCAATATCCTAACATTGAAGTTGTCGGTCTTATGATGATGGCAATACGTCATAGTGAGGATGAATCCTTACGCGCGCAATTTGAAAAGCTTCGTTTGTTAAGAGATGAAGTAGAAAAAGAATTAGATATCAAACTCCCATACTTATCGATGGGTATGAGCGAAGATTATAAAGAAGCCTTACTTGAAGGCGCCACTCATATCAGACTCGGAAGAATCTTGTTCGATTTAATATAATTAAAAACCTCTAGAATTCTAGAGGTCTTTTTCTTCTTTCTTTTCTTCGACTTCCGCATCCACTGCTTCGTCTTTATTCACTTCTTGATCCTTAAGCGCGGCAAGTTTTTCTTTTTCTTGTTCTTCTTGTTCTGCTTTATAGGCATCTTCGATAGCTTTTATTAAAGAAGGAACTGGAACGAAGTAATGATAGATGGATTGGAAAAGATATATCGCACCGATGTAATAGAAGGCGATACCCATCATCAATCTTCTAAAGCTATCTTGCTCTTCTGGGAAAACACCAAAAGAAGTCATTTTGCAAAAGCAAATAATATCAAACGTGATGAGATAGATGCCTAATGGCACTAATAAAATTTTATCTAATAGAGAGTTTTTCGCTCTTCTCTTTTTGGAGAACAAAACCCAGAAGAAATCAACAATCATCCATGTGCCACCCGCTGTGGTAACAAAATTGAAGATTGTGAGCATAATATTTCTTTTACCAATAACACTTAGTATTTCTAATGTTGCTAAAACTAAGAAAAGAATAGCAAAAAGCATGAGTTCGCCAGAATAAATAAGTTTAGTTTTCTTTTCTAATGACATTTTTTCTTGACTCATACTATTTCACATTCTCCTTTATAAATTCTTCTATTACTTTGTAATACTTTTCTCTATCCACGATAATTGAGTTACAGTGGGTAGCGTCTTTAAACCATTCTAATCTTTTTATACAAGGTGCGCTATTAAAAATAAGGTTCGCGTTTTCAGGATACACTAATTCATCTTTATCACCATGGATGAGAAGAATAGGAACGTTCTTATTTTCTTTAATCGCAATCTCCGCGGATGCTTTTTTATATGTAACACCAGCTTTTTTCTTTATAAACCCTTCTGTCATCTGCAAGATGGGGAATTCTGGTGATTTATGAAGTTTGATGAATCCTTTAACTAAATATTTGAGCCCCGCAAAACCACAATCGCTTACGACAAATGATAAATCTTGTCTATCTTTTGCACACATCAATGCAGTTGCGCCGCCCATCGAACAGCCAAATAAACCAATTTCGATATCTTGACCGAACTTTTGCTTTACTTGTTCAATAACTTCTAAGGCATCTTTAGATTCTTGATAACCCATTGTAACCACTGTTCTTTCATTTTCTCCATGTCCACGATGATCAAAGAAGACAAGAGAATATCCTAAGCGATAAAAAGCATAACTATATTTTGGTGAACCTTCACGATTGCTCAAATGTCCATGCATACATATGACAAACTTCTTTGGGTTATTCAAAGAATAATCTCCATGAATGATATATCCATCACTCATTACAAAGTTAATTGGAGTTCTACTATATTCATTTATTCCATCTGGTTTCACTTCTTTTAATTCTTTTAATTTCTCTTCTTTGGTTTTGAAATGTTTTGGTTTAACCATGAGATTCGCCATCATATTAGAGATGTATAAGCAGAAAGAAATATAGGCAATTAATCCTAAGATTAATATAGATGCCACTATAACGATGATAAGAATAATTGTTGAGCGTTCCATTTGGTTATATTTTACTAGTTTTATAAAATAAAGATAGGAGGTATTCAATATGTCAATTTACGATTTTAAAGCTAAAGATCATAAAGGAAATGAAGTTTCCTTATCAGAATATAAAGGAAAAGTTCTTTTAATAGTTAACACCGCGACTAAATGCGGATTCACACCACAATATACTGAACTCGAAGAGTTATACGCCAAATATAAAGAACAAGGTTTTGTTATCTTAGACTTCCCTTGCAATCAATTCTTTAAACAAGCACCAGGAAGTGATGAAGAAATTCACACCGCTTGTGTATTAAGATTCAATATTGCTTTCCCACAATTTGCCAAGATTGATGTTAACGGCGCAA
>JAFZRR010000038.1 GCA_017619815.1 Bacilli bacterium
CCATGGGGTAAACATAGCAAGCGCTTGTTGAAGGTGTGGTCCTAAAAGTTTGCTTGTAACACCAAAGACCACAAAGAATACTGCCCAGCAAACAACGGCGATCAAACCGAAGATTAAAAGAGCAATAATTGTCTTTTTCATAGACTTGGATTTGTCCATACAAAATCCTCCTAAAATAAACTAACTCTATTTTATGCGCTTATACGCGAGAATTAAAAGAAAAAAGTATAAAAAAACGCGCAAAAGCGCGCTATTTTCAAGGTTTTTTATATATTTCGAACTTAAAGATATTACTTGTTTGTTTCAATTTTTAATACGTTCAATATCTTAATACCATACTTGTCCAATTTGTTTGGCGTCATTCCCTTGCATCTAGAAAGCTCGTCCAAATTTGTTGGTTTGACCTTACATATATTGATAAGAGTAGAGTCATGCAAGATAACATAAGCTGGCACTTGCTCCATGTTTGCGATTTCTAGTCTCACACTTTTTAGGCGTTTAAAGAGATCGGTTTTCTTTATCGCTTCATCTGAAGGTGTCTGTGTTGTGCCTTCCTTTTTAGATTTGTTTTCGCTCTTTTCTTGGGACATTAATCTATCAATAATAAGACATATATCCTTAAAACTAATCTCGTATAAAGAATAGTTGTGTTTTTCACTATTAAAGGTGTCTCTATAAAAGAAAGTTTTGGTTTTTTTGTTAATTCCAAACCAATGCCATGATTTTCCGTTTTTGATAAACGCAAAACACCTTGAGGTATCGACGAACCTAATTCTCTTCTGATATTTTTGACAGTGCTCTAAAAGCATTTGATACACGTTACCGGATTTCGGTTTTTCTTGCTTGGAATCTTCTTTAAGTTGCTTTGCCTTTTCTATTGCTACATTTGTATTTAGTGAAACTGCAGAGGATCC
The DNA here is from genome assembly GCA_017619815.1 of Bacilli bacterium. Taxonomy (GTDB): domain Bacteria; phylum Bacillota_I; class Bacilli_A; order RFN20; family CAG-826; genus RUG13091. The sequence continues at coordinate 915 of JAFZRR010000038.1, forward strand.
TTCATATTTTAGAGGATTTCTATTCACGACTTCCTCCAAACGTCTTTTTGATGTTTCCCCTTGAGGATAGAGCGCATTAAATTGTTGAATCGAAATTGTTTCATTACAACCAGTACCATCAGGTTTGTAATTTGTGCAACCCAAAAAGCGAGTATCATCCTCAGGTTTTTTCTTAACAATTAAATAACCGTCCAAACAACTATTGCATTTTAAAACTCTTAAACGCCCACCTTTAATATCATTGGTCATGAATCCACAAAGTTCGTGTTCATTAGTACATATGTACAACGGTATACCAACAGCATTATTTTTGCGGCGTTTCAATGGGAATCCACAATCAGGGCAATAATAAACATGTTTCTTTCTTAAAGTTTCATTAAACACACCTTTTACAAGAATGTTCTTAAAGCCTTTGTCAGTTATGAGTTCGGCAACAAATTCGGAAGGTCTTGTTTCTGGCGCTAGTATGTAAACCTTATTGCTTGTTCTCGTTAAAGCAACATAAAACAGTCTACGTTCTTCGGCGTATTCCATGCTTTTATCTCTTCTAATGACTAGGTCCATAATTGGATCGTCTTCTTTTTTAGAAGGAAAACCATATAAGTCATTCATACCATTAATGATTATAACATTGTCATAGGTAAGTCCTTTTGAACTATGAGCAGTCAAGAAAGCCATTCTTAAAGTTGGATATTTTTTACTGATGAGTCGCTTTTCTTTTTCGTTGTAATCAAAAATGTTGTACTCTTCATTGTTCTCATCGCCTAGATCATCGAATGTTGTGTCAGCGTCTCTCTTACCAACAGACAACCTTTCAACATCAAAACCATATCTACCGATAAGGAGAATAGGCTCTTTCCCACTATCTCTATTTAGTATTGAGGGATCATCAGCAACCAATTGATCCAAAACCTTTTCCAAGGCATTCGCCTTTTGGAATAATGAGTTTCTTAAATCTTGTTCTTTAATTTTCTTTTCGTCATCACAATACGAATAAATGACGACAGGATTCTTCATTGTCTTTGGAGACTTTAGCTGTTTTGTGAATTGAGTTTGGTTTTTTAAAATGAAACGACCCGCAATGTCTATTAATTCTTGCGCGTTTCTATATGTATTGTTTATGTATAGAAGTTCACATCCAAGGTTTTGATCTCTGATGTTTTTCTTAAACTCAGTGAAAAGAGTAATATCAGAACCGCTGAATGCATAAATTGATTGCCAGTCGTCACCAACAGCCACTATTTTTGCTTTGCAAATACGAGATAATTCGTCAGTTAAATTAAAACGCTGATGAGAGATATCTTGATATTCATCAACAATAATATATTTGTATTTTAAATATTCATGGTTTCTTTCCATTTCTCTAATTATTTCAACTGAATCGTTGATCATATCTGAAAAGTCGATAGAGTTATTTATTTTTAAATCATTTTGGTAATTGTTATAAGCGCCTTCGCAAATATCCAAAAAGATTTTATCTCTTTCGTTTTTAGTTTTATTTCTAAGAGTTTTGAAATATCCAGATGTATAACCATTAGTTTTAAAAGCACTTATAAAATCTTTTATAAAGAAAACCAATCTATTTATGTATTTATTAGATTCACTTAATAAAACTGTGTTGTAAATTTCTTCCTGCGTTTTTTCTCTAAGCTCAAATCCGTGAGCTAATAACTCTTTTCTTAAATGGAAAATGACGTCCTCACCATCACTATAGGCTCCGAAGGTTCTTAATAATGTTGTATTGTGCTGGTTGTGAAGAGCAACCTTATCTCGAATGGCTTTGATATATCTATCGATTTCTTCCTTGCCTCTGGTGTTATTTGTTCCTGTATCAGAAACCATTCCAAAATGTTCAAGGTATGCATCTTTGTCATCTTGGAAAATGTGAAAATCAGGTGTATAGATTTTATGTGACCCTTTTATTTGGTACTTGTAAGGATCTTCATAGATATAATCTATTCCATTAATAAATAGGAAGTTTGCAATTTGCAATTCTTGATATGAAGCGACAGTTTCATTCTTTATGGTTTTGTTATGTGAAGAACGTGTATCAGAGATTTCGTCTGCCTGTTCTTTTAGTTCGCTTCGCATAGTGCAAAAATCTTTCTTGCTTACATACGAAAAGAATTCATCTAGGGGCGTGTCAAATCTAGGAGGAAGTTCTAAGTAGCTAGCAAAAAACAAAATAATCTTACTAGTCATGTTTTTGTCTGTAAGAATCTTTCCTCTTAAATAATCTCTTATACTGTTAAATAAGAACTGTTCTTCTTTAACAACCGTCTTTTTGTCTTCTTTTTTGTAAATAATTGAAGAACCAACTGAATGGAACGTGCTTATATCACATTTAATTTTCAGTTTCTTATTGATACGCTCTTTTAGTTCGTCGACAGCTTTATTGGTAAAAGAAATGACGAGTATTTCATCTGGTGCAATATTCTTTTTATCAACTAAATATTTAACTTTTGCAGCAACTGTGGTTGTTTTTCCGGCGCCAGCCCCTGCGATTACTAATGTATTGTCCTCATCACCAACAACAGTACGTAGTTGATCTGAGTCCAAGCGAATTTTTGGATCAAAGGCGTCTAGAATGTGGTCGAAGTATTCTTTATTATCGCTAACTTCTTTTTGACAAAAGGTTTTATTGTGTTCGCTTCTGACAATGTCATTGATGAAAAAGGACATCAACTCATCCACTTCACTAGGACTTGTACCTTTCTTAGCGCAATACTCCGTTAGCATTCCACTATTCTTGATTGCAAGTATTTCTGTGTATAGGGTTGAATGTAGCTTAATTAGTTCACCGTATTCTCGCTTTGAAATAAAAGGTTTAGAAGATATAACCGATTTAAGGTCATCAATTGCAAAACGAATCAAGTTATCCTTGACCGGTATAATCTTTTCTTTCTTTTTTCTTTGAAACAGTTTCTTAAAAAAGTTCATTTATTAAATTATACACTTAATTGTATAAACTCATAAATTGCTTCATTAAAAAACTCGCCACTACTATGACGAGTCTTATTTTTTACGTCTGTTATTACCGTTAGATAAATAATACTTTTCTTTTTCTTGATACATCATCTGATCGGATTCTTTTAATAATTCTTGGACAGACTTATTACCATCAATATTTAAGGCATAACCGATAGAACATGTATATTCTGTTTCACTAACATTTTTACGAATGGTTTCAACTAGTTCATGTATTCTATCTTCGCTAGTTCTACGGCAAACAATAAGGAATTCGTCACCACCAATACGGTAGGCATATTCTCTATGTTTTAATGCTTTGAAAATGCATAAAGATAAAGAAACGATCGCATCATCACCACCTGGATGGCCGAGATTATCGTTAATTTCTTTTAATCCATTCATGTCAATGGAAATAATGGAACTAATGCTCTTTGGTTCATGTTTAACATCGGAGAAGTAGGCGTGACGATTGAACAAACCTGTAAGTGAGTCTTTCTTAGTTAATTGAAGGACCGAGAATTCGAAGTACGCAAATAAGACTACTGCGATAATGGAAACAAACATTGAGGCATAGCCTTCTTTTAAAATAAATGGAAGGACTAATCCACTAGCTAAACCAAACGCAAAGAAGGATATATAAACAATTTCCATAGGACTCTTGTTACTACGTTGGATGAGCAAATAGATGAGGAAGATACTATATAATCCCACCAAAATGAATGGGGTATATCCTAATACTGGGAAACGAACAAGTTCGTTAGCGTCGTTTACAGAGAAAACAATGCCAGTCCAAATAGAGATAATATTGATTATTAATTGAGCAATAGCTGGTAAGAAAATGAACCAGCGCATACGTTTGACGATAGAAAAACTAATGAGTGCGAGAATTAATGGAGTGGCACTATATCTAATGGCCATCATCGCAATTCGCAAATTTTTAAGTTCTGTAATATCTTTAGCAACATTAAATTCAATAAAGACAACAATGGATAACAAAAGCAATGAGCCAATAAGAACGTACATACGAATACGCCTACGTTTCTCAAGAAACACTGTTGTTACCAAAGAAATAACAAAAGCTGAAAGGATTAATATTAGTGGCCAGTTTTGTATGATATAGTCTTTGAACATTGCTCTATTATTATAGCATTAAAAAGAGACTGAAAATCAGTCTTTATTAAAATGTAGAGTTTTGATATTGTTAGGCCTACTTTTTCAGAAGTGCTTTGAGTTCTTTTTTACTCTTTTCTAAATCACCTGTAAGTAACGGGATGAGCTTTTTAATCTCTTCAACATCTTTGTCCCACCACTTAAGTTCTAAAAGAAGATCAATGGTTTCTTGGTCAAATCTATATTTCTTAATAACTGCAGGATTACCCACAACAACTGCATATGGAGGAACATCTTTCGCTACGACCGCATTTGCGCCGATAACAGCACCATCACCAATATGAACACCTGGTAAGATTGTGGCGTTTTGCCCAATCCATACATCATTGCCGACAACTGTGTCACCACGATTGCCTCTATCACCAAACGATCTAGACAAGCCTTTAAATTCATCAATGATTTCGAAAGGATATGTAGTTAGACAATCTAACATATGATTCGCGCCATTCATGACAAATTCCACGCCTCTTGCTATAGCAACAAACTTACCAATGATAAGTTTATCACCCATGAAGTCATAATGATGAGTGACATGTTTTTCAAAAGATTCAGGTCCTTCTTCACTATCATCATAATATGAATAGTCCCCCACGATAATGTTTGGTCTAGTGATTACGCTTTTGATATAACAAAAAGTTTTAAATTGTGAATTTGGATAAATTGGCTTAATTTTCTTTTCCATATAAATATGTTAGCAAAAAATAAAAGGACTGACACTATGTATCAATCCTATTCAACTGAGATATCAATCAAATCATTCTTATAGAAATATTTTTTATCTCTATCAGAAATCTCTCTTAAAACTCGGCATGGATTACCAACCGCAACAACATTTTCTGGGATATCTTTTGTCACAACTGAACCAGCGCCTATAACACTATTCTTTCCAATACGAACTCCAGGAACAATAATAGCTCCAGCACCAATCCATACATTTTCTTCAATATAAACATCTCTATTATATTGATAACCTTTTGAGCGAAGACGTGGATCAATTGGATGATTAGCGGTTGCAACCGTAACGTTTGGTCCAAACATCACTTTGTCTCCAATATAAATATGCCCATCATCAACTAAAGTTAAGTTTGAATTGGCGTAAATGTTATTCCCAAAATGTACATGGCTTCCACCCCAATTCGCATGGAATGGTAATTCGATATAACAGTTATCACCACATTCAGCGAATACCTCTTTCATGTATTCTTGTTTTTTCTTAATATCAGATGGTTTTAATTTATTAAACTCCCATAGTTTGTCTTGATAAGGAAACTGCATTTTTAAAATTTCCTCATCATTCGGATTATAAACTAAACCTTTAATCATTCTCTCGTATTGATTCATGGTAATAATTTTAATGCATATGAATCTGTTATAAAAGAAAAAGGACTGACACGTTTGTATCAATCCTATGTTTCTAAGTTGGTGACCCTAACGGGATTCGAACCCGTGGATGTCGCCTTGAGAGGGCGATGAGTTAAGCCGCTTCTCCATAGGGCCAAGTAAGCTCAGCGCTAAGCGCTTTGCTTATTATAAGTTAATTATTTTAATAAAGAAACTACTTTATCTATTCTTCTATCGCATTCTTCTTTACCTAAAATACGCATAACGTAATAGAGGTTTGGAGAGTTCTTTCTACCGCTTAATGTGATACGTAAGATTTCTGCGACATCACCGATAAGTCCTTTATAAGCTTCTGGGTTAGCTTTATATTCTTGTCTATTTCCAGCGTAGCCGTGAGCAACACCGATTTCTTTCATATTATTGAACCAAGATTGTTCATCTTGTTCTAAAGATAATCCTTCTTTTAAGGCTTCTAAGATTTCGATGATGTTTTCTTTTGTGGCTTTTTCGTTAAATGGTAATGGGTTTTCTAACAAAACGTCGTAGTTATCTTTATAGAAGAAGCCAATTCTTTCAATTAAATCACCGAACTTCTCATAGTCTTTTCTTGGATTCTCTTTATCCTTTTCGATGTTCATGATTTCACCAAAATAAGCTGGATCTCTATTAATTAACTCAAAGAGTTCTGGCTTATATTGTTTAGAATACGCTAAAGCGCGTTCAACGATTTCTTGTTTGTTCATCTTGCCTAAGATTTCTCTCGCGAAGAAGTTCATCTTGCCGGTATCAAACAAAGCGCCATCTAAACACATCTTATCAAAGGAGAAAGTGAAATCTTGCATATTCTCAAATTTGTTGTTGAGAATCCATTCTTCGAAGTTTGTGTTTGCGATAGTCATTAAATACATAATTAAGGCTTCTGCTGGATAACCATCTTCTAGGAAGAAACTGACTGCGGCTTCATTATCTTTACGTTTAGATAACTTTCTCTTATTACCGGTTTCGGCATCAATCTTCATGATGACTGGAAGGTGTGCATATTTAGGAGCTTTCCAACCCATAGCTTCGAATAACTCGACGTGGATTGGTAAGGAAGAAATCCATTCTTCACCACGAATAACAGTTGTGGTTCTCATGAAATGATCATCAACGCAGTGAGCGAAGTGATATGTTGGTAAACCATCACCTTTATAAATGACGATATCTTGATCGTTTTGGGCAATTTCGAAATCTCCGTGGACTAAGTCATGGACCATAATCTTATTTAAATGGTTACCATTGCTTTTAAATCTAATGACGAAAGATTCACCATTTTGGATTCTTTCTTTGACTTCATCATTAGATAAGTTACGGCATCTTGCGAATTCGCCATAATAGCCAGGATTTAATTTATTCTTTTCTTGTTCTTTTCTGATTTCATCAAGTTCTTCAGGTGTGCAGAAACATGGGTAGGCTCTACCTTGTTCAATTAAATATTTAATTGCGACTTTATAAATATCCGCACGTTTAGATTGAACATATGGACCGTATTTGCCTTCTTCATGGTCGCCTAAGTATCCTTCATCAGGAACGACATTAAAGATTTTTAATTGAGATAATAGTTGTTCACCACTACCTTGGATTTCTCTTTTTGTATCTGTATCTTCTAATCTGACATAGAAAATACCACCAGTTTGACTTGCTACTTTACGGCAAATCATTGATGTGAATAAAGATCCGGTATGTAAGAAGCCTGTTGGGCTAGGAGCGAATCTTGTAACTTCCGCGCCTTCCTTTAGTTTTCTAGCGGGATATCTTTTTTCTAAATCCTCAATTGTTTCTTTAATATCTGGGAAAATAATGTTTGCTAATTCTTTATTGGAAACCATTTTTAATACCTCTTTTTCTATCGAGTTGAAATTATATTGCAACTTTATTTTATTTTGTTATAATAATTGTCGCGATTTGGAAACAAATCCAAGTTGCAGGTGTAGTTCAGTGGTAGAACGTAACCTTGCCAAGGTTAATATGCGGGTTCGATTCCCGTCACTTGCTCCAGACGCTTATTAAGATCCTTCGGGATCTTTTTTATTATCTTCTCCTTCACTATCATTTAACGGACCATCTAAATCAGATAAGGTCTCTTTTAGTCTTTCCTCTTCTTCTTTCGAGAGTTCCATATTTGCCTGTAAGTTACCAATTAGTGAAGCGGTTACGGCTTTTGTAGCGTCCACGTATGTAGGCGCGTACATGCCATACAACGCTTGTTGGTTAGAGAAATAGAATGGTAGGAAGAACATCGCTAACGCGGCCATACCCACTAAACCAAAGGCCACAATTTTCATTAAATCATGGAAGAAGAAATATCCGAAGATACTTCCACCTATCGAACCCAAGATTAATAAAAGATATAAGGGCCAATTTAAGGATATATAAGCACGGAATACTTCCATACGTTTTCCTCTTAAGGCAAATTGATAAACGAGTCTAGAAAAGCGTGCATCACTTCTTCTGAGATGCATTTTGTAATAAATCATCATCGAATAGCGAGAAACGTTATATATAAAGAAGATTAAAGCAACAAAATAAGATGGAACAAAGCAAATAACAACATAGTTGAGTAATAAGTAATTATTCGCGTTCATTAAATTGATAATGTCTTGATAGCCATATTCCATTGAATATAACAAGTTATATAAAGATTCTACGGATGCTTGGAAAGATGGATTTAATAATGCATAGAACATGGACGCAACCATAGAAATCACGGTTTCACAAATTAAGAAAACGATAAGGGATTTTAAGAAGTTAAAAATAATGGAAAACGTTCCAAAGAAATCTCTTCTGAAATATAACGCGAAAGATCTCAAGCTTGTGCTCATGGTAATTTGGTTTTCGCTCTTGAGCATGACGTGTTGAATAACCGCAGAAAAATAGATTGGAATAGCAAGTAGAGGAATGGTAACAAATGAAACAAATGGAACGAGCAAATCAAAAGCGAGGACCGCAGCGATAAGCGCTCCACTAGTCAATCCCAAAATCCAACAAGACAATGGGGAATGATGATAGTATTCTGATGCTTGTTGTTTTAACTTACTTCTTTGCATTCTTCTTTGTCTTTCTATTTAGCTTATCAATCGCTTGTACAGCGCTGGCTAATTGTTCTTTATTAATATCGCCAATTGGACGAGATTCAATGGCTTTCAAAAGCATTTTGAACTTATTAGCCTGGATGATGTAATGGCTCTTTGTGGACGAAACAACTCCTGAATTACAGTCTTTGTTAACTAAAGAAATACCAATCATCAAAGATGAGTTAATTCCGGTAATTAAAGATAGTTTGTTCATGAGCTTCATATTATCCAAAAGGATGTTGTCCATATATTTCTTCTTTCCATTTTTGGAAATGAAGATTAATGAAGCATCTGTATCTTTACCTTCGATGTCTCCATCAAAGTAATAGTCGTTAATGATGTAGATATATTTGTCCGCAAATAAGATGTGATCAATTTTGCCATAATGAGTATCATCAATCTTAAACATAAAGTTATTGATGAGATATAGGTCTTGAAGCAAAGCTTCTTTATAAATATGTTTGTAATAGTAATACTTAAATTCCTTCTTCATATGTCTTTTACGAAGTGGGAAAAAGATCGCGCAGAAGATTGCGCTAATAACAACGATTGGGACAATAATTAAAAAGGCGATTTGGCCATTAGAAAAATTAATCAAGCTCATATAAAGACACCACCTTTGTTGAAGAGAATATATCATGGAAATTCTTGCCGTTTTCTGAACAAAGCAAGGAAATTGGATCCAAAACGATAGAAAAACCGAATGAGAATATGAGGCAAATCACTAAAACAGCTTCACGAGCAAATATGTTAATAAACATAAGTTCTGTACCATTAGTTCTAACAAATGCTAAACGTGTGAGTTTCATTCCCAAGGTTGCATTCTTAAAAATAAGTCCCGTTAAAGAAAGGTATAAAATCCAAACAAGAACACTACCAACAAATGAGAAAACTAACCACAAAATATCACCCATAACATAGTTATCGTTGATGATACCCTTAGCTAAGTTAAGTGAAGGAGCAATGCAAATCGCCACTAGTAAAATAAGCATCACTAATCCATCAATTAATGATGCTAATATTCTTGTGAGTTTATAGTTCATGCTACTCATATAGCACTAATTATAACAAAAATGCCCTTAAAATTAAGGACATTTAGATAAACATTAATCAAATATGGTTTTTCCATCTCTCGCTGCCAAGATCATTCTTAGCAATTCTTCCTTGCTAGTTTTACGAGAAACTTCTGGTAAATTATCGATTTCAAACCAACCTACATCGTCAGTTTCATATTCGTGTTCATGAAGAGCGCCAACAATCTTCCCTTCAAAGACAATTACGTACTCTGGAATAGAGGCTGAACTCTTAAATGGAGTCCTATCGCAGATACCCACTAAACGCACCATTTCGACATCCGCTCCAGCTTCTTGAGAACATTCATTTTTCGCGGCTTTACTTGGTGAATCATAAAGGTCAGCCCATCCTCCAGGAAGAGAATATGTTCCTAACGCCGCTTCTCTTACCATCAACACTTTTGTTCTATCGTTATTTAAAATAACTGTTCTCACAGAAATGTTTGGGGTTGGATAAATATCTTTACTAAAGTAATTGTTCTTTTCTAAATTAACTTCTTGGAATTCTTCTAAGAATCTTTTTGAGAGTTCATTAATCTCGTTATAGTTTGTTATCGCATATGGATCCTTACTATATGTAAGTCCAATCTTAGCAATAGCTTGTATTTTGATAATGTAATCGTAGATATTTTTGCTGTCCATAAAATCACCACTAAAATTATACTCGTTTTGATTTTATATTTTAATATCCGGTAAATGAATATATTATTTTTACATGAACGTTTTAATAAAACTCTCCGCTTTAGATATCGCTTTATTAATATCAGTTGGTGTGATAGTCCTTTTAGGTGCACTAGTGTTTTTTTTAGCTGGTATTCACCGCGTTCCAAAAGATCACGCCATTGTTATAAACAAAGCCGGTCAGTTTTATTGTGTTTTTGACAAAGGGACGCATTTTTTGATGCCTATCGCCTATCAAAGAGTGGGCGTTTATTGCACCGCTCCTATGGTCCAAAAATACGTCGCAAATAACGGAAATCATTTAGATGTTACATATCAAATCGTCGATGTTGAGAAATATCATAGTAATCGCATCTCTTTAGATGATTTGATGAAGAGAATCGAAAAAGAAAACAGTGAGATTAATTCCACTGTTCTTTCTGAGAAATTCTCTTTATATGGTTTGAAATTTATTAATATTAATAAATCGCTTAATTAGTCTTCTTGAGTTGGTTGGTTAGTTCTTTCACTCATGTAGTTTTCGAACACCCTTAAGAAGATGCTTTGATCAACGGATTCTAATTCACCATTAACAGCAAAGGATATTCTACCCGTTTCTTCACTAACAACAACTGTAACAGAGTCAGATATTTCACTAATACCAATAGCGGCTCTATGACGGGAACCATATTTACCAGCGAATGGTTTTGTGGTTGGAGTAAAGAAGACGGAAGCAGCAACGATTTCATTACCGTGGATGACGACTGCACCATCGTGTAATCTAGTTCCTGTATAGAAGATTGTTAATAATAATTCTGGGCTCACAGGTGCGTTCACAGGAACACCGTTTTTAATGATATCCTTTAAAGAAGTATTTCTTTCGAATGTCATAATGGCACCGGTTTTGCTCTTGCTTAAAGCTAAAACGGCAGTTTCAATCTTCTTATAAAGTTGTTCTCTGTTATAAATCTTTTCCACGCCGAAGTTTGCGGCTTTCGCAGATGTCTTTCTAAATGGATTAGCTAAGAAGGCGCGCAAATCACCTAAGTTAGCAAATAAACAAATGGCAATCGCTGCTGCAAAGCTTGCAGCGACAAACATCGCGACATATGTGAGGTTTAAAAGATAAGCCGCTAAGAATAAAACGCCTGAAACACCTAAAATGATGAATGCGCTTTTTCTACGACAAACTTTAAAAAATGCAAATACTAGAAGACCAAAAACAAGGAAAATTACCACTAAAGTGATAATGAAAGGAACAATACCTAAGTCCCAAGCAAAAGTATATTTAGGTGTATTTGTTGGTACTGCTTCGCCATCTA
>JAFZRR010000039.1 GCA_017619815.1 Bacilli bacterium
ATGGTTATATTTCCAATTAGGTGCAACATACTCATTTGCTTCTATTGAAAGCGAACAAGGTAACTTAGCATTCACCAAAGGTGGAACATATGCTGTTTATGTGAAATTAGTTAATGATGTTCCAACCGTTTGGTTAAACGAAGGTATCAATGCATTCAACACCAAATTCTTAACCGATGTCGGTGGTGTTTGTAACGGTATCTTAAATGGCACAAAAGATTTAAATAATCTTAAAGCAGTTTGGGCAGATGTCAAAGCCGCTTATGAATCATTAAGCGCTGATGAAAAAGCTGAATACACAGCATTAACAATTAATGATGGTAATGAAAATGGTTCTGACTTAGAAAAAGTCATCGCTAAATATTCATATATCGTTCATAAATATGGCACAAGTAATTGTGAAGACTTCATTTGGGGTCAAACATATGCCGCACAATCTAATGGATTTAACGTCATTAACAACAATAACATTATGTTAATTACAGTTATCTCCTTAAGTATTGTTGCTATCAGTGCTGCAGGCTTATTCTTCATCATTAGAAGAAAAAGATTAGTTAAATAATCATATTGCTGATTATCTATAAGAAGGGCTCTATAGTGAGCCCTTTTCTTTTAGTTAAATAACATTTAAAATTGAAGTATGAAATTAATAGTGGATCTCGTTACATCAAATGAATATCCAGATAAATTTACCATTGGTGATTTACTTCGTTATAAAGACGTTGAACCAGTACCATGGTTAATCGTTGCAGTAAACGATGTCTTTTATAAAAGAAATAAGTTTGACGAAGTATATTTAAACGATGGTGATCGTGTCGATTTAATCTATGTTCGTGGTGGTGGATAATATGGAAAAACTCAGCCAAGAACAATTAGCTAGATATCAATACACAATTGGATTAGAAGAAATCAAAGAAGAAGGCCAATTAAAACTTCTTAATTCTTCTGTTTTAGTCGTTGGCACAGGTGGTCTCGGAAGCGCCGCTTTATTAGCGCTCGCTTGCCTCGGAATTGGTCATATTGGAATTGTTGATAATGATGTTATTTCTGCGACCAATTTACCACGTCAAATCATCTATGGGTTTAAAGATGTCGGTAAAGGCAAAGCCATTACCGCGAAGAAGGTTTTGAAAAATAAAAATCCTAATATTGATGTCAAAATATATCCATATCGTTTAGATGAGAAAAACGCGAGAAGAATCATCAAAAAATATGACATTGTTTTAGATTGCACAGATAACTTTGAAAGCAAGTTCTTAATCAATGATACTTGCGTGAAATTAAAGATACCATTTGTCTGTGCGGGAGTGATGGATTATAAAGGTCAAATCATGACCTATATTCCTGGCTCAAAAGATTTCAAATCACTATTCGATGAACTACCAAAATATGATCCAAATGATGATAAATCCGTCTACCCATTAGCGGTATCAATTATCAGCAATATTGCTGCTTCAGAAGTGGTGAAGTGCATATTGAATTTAGGTGAATTATTAACTAATTCTCTTTTAGTTATCGATACACTTAAAACAAGTTTTAAAAAATACGAAATTAAATAATCACAAAGTTTCTTTGTTGCTTAGATAAAGATATCTATGATAATTTAATTTTAATAAATTGAATTTTCAAATTCGTTAAGGGGACGATTTATGAAAACATTGAAAACACTTATTGCTATAGGTTTATCTATTGGTGGATTGAGTTCCGCTGTTGTTTTGGGTGCGGTTAATGTTAATCATAATGAAATCAATGTTGCAAATGCAGCAGACACCTTAACTGATGGATGTTATTTAGTGGGTTCTGGTTCGATTAATGGCACAACACTTAATTGGGCTAGTGGTATTTTTCTTGCCAATAAAATGGAAGAAAACCCAGATAATTCTGATGAAATGATGTTGAAAGGCATCTTGTTTGATACTAGTGGAACAGTAAAGCTCCAAATGATTCAATACACAGCAAACACAAGTTATGTTGCTTGGAATTATAATTGCGCTTCTGTTTCGGAAGCTGATGAAATTACCGATTCAAATTATCTTGATGTTTGGGATGAAGGTAATAATGCTGGTGTTTATATTCCTGCCGATCAAGTTAGAGTATTTGATTTATACGTAAATAAAACCACTAAAAATTACCATTTTGCACAAAGCACATTAACAGCAAGAATTGGTTCTGTTTCCGATGAATCCGTCATCAACCCATCTTATGATGGCGAATTTATGTTTACAGTTGAAAATGTAGTTCCTCAAACCGCAATTACACTCGAAACATGCAAAGGTGCTCAATTAAGCATTTCCCCAAATAGTGGCGCAAACAACAACTATTATGACGATAATGGTGAAATGAAAGTCATCATTGGTGGTGAAATTAGCTTGTATGTCAATCGCTGGACTCTTGTTACTTGGGCTGATGGATATGGTAATAACGCTAATAATTTTGCTACAGGATTTTTATCAAACACCATTTCATCTGGTATTTGCGCTGATCCGTCTACTACAACAATTGATGATATTCAAACTTGGACATATTATTCCAATTGGCACTACAATTTAACCGCAAGTCAAAAAGCGGCTTTCCAATATTATGTGAATAATGCTCCAATCTCTAGCGACTCTAGTGACTATACAAGTGTATTTGAAGAGGCTGCTGCAAGATATGTTTGGTTAAAAGAAAAATATCCAAGCTTATTCAATTACACAGATGTTGTTATTACTAGAAACTCAAGATTTATCATTCCAATTGTTAGCACTAATAACTCTGTTCCTATTGTTTTAACTGGTACAATAACAGGACTAATGTTCTCTGCATGTTTAATACTGTTTCTTAAAAAGAAAAAGGAACAATAAAAGACTTGCATAATAAAGGTTTACTTAAAGTAAATCTTTTTATATCTATAAAATTCAATTCAAAATCGTTATTTTGTTTGCTATGTAAAAATCATTATGATAAAAATATAATGTAGAAATATTTGGATAAATTCTATTTATGAAAGCTTTGAAAACTTTGGTCGCAATCGCTTTATCCGCTACAGGTTTAGGCTCTGCAGTTACTTTAGGTGTTGTTGCGAATAACAATAATGAAAAAATTGAACAAGTTGAAGCTGCTGGCGAAGTTAGACTCTATCTTGATATGAGCGGTTTTGCCGACTGGTATAAAGACAGTGCTTCATTTAAAGTACATACTTGGAATAGTGCCAAAGGAGATCAATATCATTCTGTAACAAAAGTCTCCGACGCTTATTATTATGCTGATGTTGATTTAACAACATATGCAAGTGGTGGTGGCTATCGTTTTACTAGATATAATTCAACTGGTGCCAGCGAATGGAATCGTGGTGAATGGAAATCCTATTCTGCTGGTTCAGGCACATATTATAGAGCCACAGGTTATACTGCGGGCACTTGGTCTGAACATGATCAAAAAACATGGACAGTTGTTGGAGCCACAAATGGTGTTTGGGCAGGTGGAGATGAAGATATTTCAATTCCATTAACATTTAGATTTAACAATGAAGGTTTGTCTTTCTATAACACAACAGTGGAATTAACTGCAGGTTCTGTTTTCAAAGTCAAAGATAGTGATGGCAATTATTATGGTTACAACGCTATCGAAACCGGAAGTGGGTCAGTCATTTCCACCGGTGATGTCAGCGGAAGTGGAACCAGCAATATTGAAGTTGTTAATTCCGGTTCATATGAGATTTATATGAAACCATTCAGTGGTAAGTTCTGGATGCAAGAAAATTCAGAAGCTACTGCAACTGCTTGGGCATCATCATTCTTAAGCGATACAAATTCAATTTGTTCTAATGGTGGCACAAGCGCAAACCATTTAAGCGCTTTGCAAGCGGTCTGGTCAGATATAAAAGATGGATTTGATGCATTAACTCTTGGGGCAAGAAATATTATTAAAACAGGCACTGCTAATGCAACAGTTGCTGATGCACATGATAGATATGTTCACATTATGACACGTTATGCTGGTGAACTTGATGCGTTTGAAGATTGGGAAGTTTCTGCTTCTCGTAATATGATGCTATTGGCAAATGATTCAAACGCAATCGTTATTATCACAATTGTTAGTGTTATCTCATTATCTGCAGTTGGCGCATTCTTCTTACTACGCAAAAAGAGAAAAGAACAATAATTCTCAATAATTTATCAATAAACAGTCACAAATACGTGGCTGTTTTTATATGTAATTTTCTTGGATATTAGTTTTTTGAATGATTTGAAATAGATTTATTTATTTTCCTTTTAGATAATAAAGGTAAGAAATAAAATGATTTCCAAAAGATTTAAAAGAATTACTGCTGCATCTCTTTTGCTATTAGGAACTTTATCCTTAGCGTTTTCTGCTGTATTGATAAATAACAATAATCAACAGATGAAAGCGGATGCTAATAATACTTATTCCTTAACTTTAAATAAAGGTATTTCAGTGGATTCAAATAACTATGGTGAATTTACTAATTCCCGTGGTACAACTTTTGGTTTTAAATTATCTAGTTATACTGCTGGTAGTAATACATTAGGAACATTAGCCAGTGGTGGTGAAATATTAAACTATACTCCAATTAATGGAATACAAAGTATTGCTATAACCATAACCTCTGGATCTTTAAGAGTGTATTATGGTTGGAAACAATACACTAATAGTGAAATAGAATATGCTTCTGATAGTTCTTTAACTTTAAGTTCATCAGGAACTCAACAAGTTAGTTTAACTAATATAAGTCCATCTTATTTCAAAATAGTGGCTACATCTCAAACTAATATCAGTAGCGTCACCGTTAATTATTCATGTAGTGAAGCTACAGTTATTCCTAATTTAAGAGTAACAGTGGCGCAGCCAACAGTCTCTTCTGGTTCATCAAGCACAATTACATCCAATAACTATTTATGGATATGCACAAATTTAGAAGATCAAACTGCCGATCCTTGGCCAAGTTATGTCATGACTAAGAATAGTGACGGTTCCTGGTATTGTGATTTTACTAATGTAACTGTCAGCGATAGTGGTTATGGATACACTTTAGTGGTTTGTGATAGTAACACCACAATTGAATGGACATATCAAATGACTGATTCCACAGTCTTATTTGGTGTTGGCGCAGGTCAAACTGAACTCAATATCGATACAGTTCATACATTCGCTGGACAACCGACTGTTATTGCTAGTTCTTATACACTTAATCTCACCATTAATATGAATGGTACTATTCCAAGTACCTTTGGCAATATTCAATTTGTTTATAACTACACAAATTCCACTAGTAACTATACTTGGGACCACCAAATCAGTACTTCTGGTTTATCTTCTTATTCTTACCAAATGACAGGTTTGGATACTTCTAGAGCTTTATATTTCAAACTTTATATTTGGGATAGTAATTTAGGTAATTGTTATATTGGCGGTTCTAATGGTGCGAACTGGGTATTAAATCCAACTGGTTCATCTAGTGAAAGCGCCACAATTACATTTACATATCCAAGTGGTTCTTCAACAGTAGGAACTTGTGTCATTGATAGTGGTACTCCATCTGGAAGTATGTCATTTAGCAATCAAACCACAACCGTTTATGGAAATACAATCACAATTGCTCCAACATTTAGTGGTTCTTCTGAAACATTTACCGCGTCATATTCCGGTGAAAATATCAGAATCGATAATAATCTTTACATCACTGGTTTAAAGGCGGGAACCACGACAAAAGTCACATTAACATCCTATAGTGGACTAACATGTTCATTTAATGTCACAGTTAACGGTAGTTCTTATGCCGCAACCAGCGCAAGAGATGATATGTATCCAAGTGGATCTAGCACAAAAGCTAGTGTCTCCGAAGGATGGTTCTCATCCACAACAGTGAGTCAAATTAATGGCATGGGAAGTGACTTCTTCAATGGCGTGGATATCTCATCCGCGAAAGCGCTATATGATAATGGTTCAAAATTCTATAATGCTAATGGCGAAGAACAATCTTTGTTCTATATCTTAAAAGATGCTGGAGTTAACTGGGTTAGATTAAAGCTATGGGTTGATCCAAAATCAAGTAACGGTATTTCTTATGGTGGTGGCAATTCTAACTTATCCAATACCTTATGGATGGCTAAAGAAGCAAAAGCTGCGGGAATGAAATTCTTATTAGATTTCCATTATTCTGATTATTGGACTCATCCAGGACAACAAATCATTCCTAAATCATGGAATTCCTGTAACAGTGCTTCCGCTTTACAAAGTAAAATCAAATCTTATACCACAGAAGTATTACAAAACTTCCAAAACAATAATTGCTTACCTGATATGGTGCAATTAGGTAACGAAATATCTTCTGGTATCTATTTACAAAAATATAGTGGTTCTAGTGAATCATTAGATTCATATGGACAACCATCATATTTAACCGGTAAATCTTCTTATAGTTATGGCACAACCACATGGTCTAGTTACACCAACTACATCAAAGCGGGATATGAAGGTGTTAATGCAGTCGACAGTTCTATTAAGAAAGTCTTACATTGGGCTAAAGGTAGTTCTATCAGTGCTTCCACAATTAATAATTTCTTCTCTTCAATGCCAAGTAACTATTATGACTATGCCGCAATATCTTTCTACCCATTCTATTGCTTTGACTCCATAAGTGCTGCGCAAAGCATATTAAATGGTTTAAGCATTTCAAAACCTTGGTTTGTCGCGGAAACATCATATCCATTCTCTGGTTCATCATATGTCTATGAAAATAATGCGGATGTTACTCAGTTTACTATTTCCAATTGGAATACTGGCGATACAAATATTAAAAATTCCTATGCCTTTACATCTTCTGGACAAGCGAACCTAATTCATGATTTAACCGCAGCTGTAGTGAGCGCTGGTGGAAAAGGTATCTTCTACTGGGAACCAGCATGGATTCCAAATGCCTCTGTTGGATGGGCTGGTAGTGGTTCATTATGTACATGGTCAAATCAAGGCTTCTTCTCCTATGATGGCAAAGCCATAGCAAATCTCGACTTGTTTAAACAAATGTCATCTTATATTTAAAAAATAAAGAGCGGATTCGAACCGCTCTTTTTTAGGAAACTTTAATATCGTAAGAAGGATTACATTCTTTTATCTTAGAAATCTTTCTTCCTAAGTATTCAGCAAAGCTGATATTATCATTACCTGCTCCGTCAGCTTGACCACGATATCCTTGTGGGAAGCTATTGACGTAAGAAGTGAATGAAGTCGTGGAGAAGTCTCCATTGTTTAATAAATCTTCAATATTCTTTTGATACATCGCGCGATATGCTTCAACACGTTGCACATTTTGATGTTGGCTATTCGCGTCACTGGATGTACAAATTGTTCTCCAATAAATATTCATTGTTTGCCAACTACCATTACATTGCATCTTTGTGCTTTCCGCGGAGAAGTTAGTCATATATTCTTGTCTTCCTTCGCAACCTGTGCCTAAGCAACGATCAAAGTCATAAGGAATGACGTATGCGATTGGATTTTCTCCGCTTGTGAAATATAAGTAATAGTTGTTCGCATTATTTCTCATATCATCAAAGTTTCCTAAAAGGAAAGCAATAGATTCATACATCATGAATGATTTAACATCTAATACTTCTTCTAATTTTGTTTTAAATTGAGACGCTAATAAAGTTTTATTATTAACTACTTCAAATAACTTATAGAGATTCGTGTGTGTAGTGTTCTTCTTTTTATTTGTTTTTAAATCATAGACAGGATGATAGTTCTCTGCGTTCTTTTCCACACCGATTTCATCACCGATTTCATAGTTAGAAGACATATTCGCAGGTCCTCTATCTGTATAACAGCATTTGTATAAGTCGCCATCTGCGAGTTCTTCACTGAAATGTCTTTTCACAAATACACTGTCAATGCATTCTAAGATTTCGTAAGTGGTGTTGATTGGTGTTTTACCACTGATACCGATTGTGGTATTTGCTAAGGTATCATGACCTGCGAGAACACCATGAGTTCTGAATTGTTTTAAAGCATAGCTTTGTTTAGATTTACTTAAATCATTATTTCTATTCCATTTGATATCGATTTTTTCCATATCAAAGAGAGTTCTATTTTTTCTTTCTTTTCTAGCTGTGGAATCTTCCCATACTCTAGCAAAACTATTGAGTGCACTAATTGTGGTGTATTCTTCATCATCAAATGTTTCTTTGAAAGAAAGCTTGTAGTGGATTAATGAATCTAAAGATAAATTGTTATCAATAAGACTATGTCTTCTGGACATATTGCCTTTTTGTCTGATACCAACTTCTTCAAATGTATATTGTTGAGAGTTCATTGTGATTGTTACATTACATGGAACGTAATAGTCAAAATATGTCGAATCGTCGTGATTATATTGATATTGGTTAATAAAATCCGCGGCTTCTTGGCTCATGGTAATATTGATAGAAAGATTGGTGTTTGGATTCCAAAAAGTACTATATTCTTCACTATCAGTAATAACTGGATCATCACCGATGACTGTTGGAACTTCAGGTTCATCTGGTACCACAGGTACATCCGGAGTTTCTTTTGGACCCGTACAACCGATGAGCATCATCAAGTAAGCTGGGGTTAAGAGTAAGATATATTTTTTCATAAGTATACCCTCCTTTAATTCTCTTTTATGATAAGATTATTCATAGAATATGCGCAATAAATTAAAAATCTTTTTTATCGATATTGATTGGACCATCTTAGACCACAATAAGCATGACTGGGATTACGAGTCCATCAAAGCCTTAAAAGAGGCTCAAAAAGCCGGTATTTTAGTGTATTTAAATACAGCAAGACCATATGATTCCATTGTCCACACCGGAATATTTGATGTCTTCAAACCTGATGGTGTGGTTTGCACAAATGGTGGTGTGGTTTTCTGTGGAGATAAATTATTGTACGCAAACGTCATCCCAGAAGATATGGTTCGCCAGGTTGAAAAGGTTGCTAATAAGCATCATTTAGTTCTTGAACTAGCGTCTACAAAAGAGAGATATTTCACTGCAAAAGCAAATACATATGTTCATAAATATTTCTCTGTGTTCGTAGAAGTTATTCCTGATATTAGAAAATATCAAAACAAAGATATTTCCCAAATCCTATTATTCGCACCAGAAAAATACGATGAAGTATTAGCGAAAGAATTTCCAAAAGAAGTGAAATTATTTAGATTTGACACTCATGGTGTGGATGTCGGTTATTTCAATAATGAAAAAGGTACCGCGGTTAAAAAAGTGTTAAAACATCTCAATATATCTAAAGATGAAGCTGTATCCGCAGGTGATTCATTTGATGATGTATCAATGTTTAATGAAACAGGTATATCTATTGCGATGGGAAATGGCACTGATTTCGCCAAAGAACACGCCTCAATAATTGCTCCTCCAATTGGAGAGCATGGTTTAGCCAAAATCATAAAACAACTTATTGAATAATAATTATTTAAATAATTCTTAATAGTGCTACAATTTTTAATGAAGGAAGTCCATCTTATGAAAAATAACGTTGGCATTTTGCTTCCGGTTGCATCATTACCGGGAAATCATGG
>JAFZRR010000040.1 GCA_017619815.1 Bacilli bacterium
GTAATTATATATATTTATATATATTATTATACGTTTAAGTTTACTTACTTTTATTTTTGTTTATTAAATAAGTGTCTTGCGAATGCGTGCGTGTATTAGATAATATGAAATTAAATAAGGGGGATTTTTTATGGTCTTAAAGGAAAAGATTTTACTATCTTTAGGTATAGTCGGTTTAACAGGTACATTCGTCGTTGCGGGAACGCAAGGAATTTTAGGTGTCCATAACTTATCCCATGAATCACGTGCTTCAGATAATGCTTATTCCCTTATTTTGAACAGTAGTAATGCCCCTGAACAATTATTGTCTGGTTATGAAGACAACATAACTACTGTTGTTGAAACTCAACTTGGTAATGAAATCTATTTAAATATCGTTAACGGTAAAGAATCATCAGGTAATTATGTTCAACTAGCTCCTAGAGGAATGATTTATAACTTCAAGGCTGCTACTGGACAAATTTCCGGTATCAATAGTATTTCCGTTGCCACTACATCTGGATCAGTTTCTTTAAGAGCAAGCTACTTCAGTTTAGATGGTGGCGCATTCTTAGATGATGCAGTTTCTTTATCAAATGGAACCCCATATACATTGCAATCACCAGCTAAGTATTTCCAAATTATCGCGGGTGATAATGGCGCGGTAGTTTCTTCCGTAACTATTAATTACTCTTGTAGTGAAGATTATAACGGTATTGCTTTCGCCAAAGGAACCTATGTTGGCAAAGGAACGAAAGGCAATAATCAAATTACTTATAAAATGACAATTGGCGATAATGGTTCAACAACAATTGAATCATTGGACGAAGATACACCAGAAACATATTCAGGAACCACAACATTGACCAATGATTTGAAATTATCTTGTGCTTTCACCTATGGTGGAAATCAAATTCAATATGTTACAACCATTAGCAATAATGGCCAAACCTTAACTCCATCTTCAACAGGCGGTTTTCCATCAGTAACTTTCTATAGAGTCTATAACATTGATGGTTTTGAAAATTATTCTGGCACTGGCCAAGGTTACACAAACAGCACAACAAAATACCAAACAAGCGGAATGAGAGCTAATTATTTCAGCGATTATTCTGTTGGTAGCGGCGGTGATTCTCCAATCGGTGGATCTAACTGGCACATTTCAACATCATCAGATTTCATGAATCTAAGCGACGCAGCACATCATAGTGGTTCTCATTGTGCAGTCCTTAAAGGAAGTACAAATGGTATTAGATTCTTCTCCATGAATTCTATTTATGGTGTTAATGCCGCAATTGGTAAAGGAGCAGTTTTATCATTCTGGGCTCATGGCGCATATACAGGCTCAGGTTTGGGAACAGAAGCCACGTTTGATACAAGCATTAAAGCATATGCTTTCTATAATTCAAAAGTTACTTCATCAAATTTCTCACAACACGATGAATTAGAATTTACAATTTCAGCACATTCTGGATGGACTGAATATAAATTACCGCTTGATTCAAATAAAACTTATTATGGTTTTGCGTTCTATACAAAGCCAGAATCAACATGCTATATCCCAATTGATGACATAAGTATATATACTTATTCACCTTATCTACAACCATTAGAAGAAGATTATCCAGATGGTACATATTCAGCTACAATCATTGCTACAGGTATTTCTTCCGATGCAAATGTTTGGATTATGATAGCTATCGGTGGAAGAATCGGTAATGTCTCAATATCAATTACAGATAATTCATTAACTGCGAACAGCATTACATATAATTCATCCAATAGTCAGATAACAATCAGCACTTCTGGAGGCATTAAGTACGGAAATAGTACTCGAACGGTATCATCGATTGTTGCGACTTACGATAAACAAAATCAACAATTAAAGAATGTGACTTTCAAAAATGGCAACAACAACACTAGCAACATTACAAACAATGGCAGTATAACAATGAATTTCACTTCTTACTATCAAGGTTTGAATGAAGATACCACAATTTTAAGAACCATGTTTAAACGTCGTTATAATAACGGAAGCTGGCAAACTGACACTTCACATGCTGATAGAATTGTAAAAGATGTCGTCAATTACGTTGGCGGCGCAGGCGCTATGAAGGTGCGCGGATGGGCAGATGGCTTAACTGGTATCAGTCCAACAAACGATATCAATTTAGCAGGAAGTGCATATCATAATATTGGTTTCTGGGTTTATAACCCATCCGGCTCAGATATAACCGTTAGATTATTTATCTATGGCGGTGCAGGCATGACATCCGCTCAAGAAATTACTTCCAAAACAGCAAAAGCGAATTCATGGGTGTATTGTCGTGTCGGCTTCACTTCTAACGCATCAACAATTTATAATTATCAACTCACATATCAAAGCGCTACATATCTAACATTCGATAACATTTCGCTTTGCTAAGTGAATATACCAATAAGGAAGTCAATTTGGCTTCCTTTTTTCTTATAATAGAGGTGCATATGAATAAGAAATTTCTTTTCGGAGCAATATTAGCTAGTGTTGGAATAACATTTATACAGCGGCATCCACTAATGACAATGGAATAGCAAGACCAAATTCAGACTCATATCAAACACCTATTAGTAAAGACGATGTTGAATATCTCAACCTCGATGGTTGGTTCAACATCCAAGTCGGTTGTATTTGTAAGGCATATAATATTTCAATTTATTTTGAAACATATAATGAAGCCACTACTTATGTCTATTTAGGACATTTATCATTGTATTGATTAAAGTTTCATACATTTTTGTAAACACTTTTTCCTGTTTACATCATTCTTTTTCTGTTTACCACATTTATTATCTTTTTTCTTGTTCAAATAATGAATAATATGGTTGTAAGGATAATTACATGACACGCAAACTCAAAATTGCTTTTGCCATTATTCCTCTTGCTGTTTCGACAGCAACACTTTTGTTTGGAATTGCCGGAAATGGAATATCTTCCTTACGCGCTGAAACAAATTCATATCAATTAATATTAGATAATAGCAACGCTTTAAGCGATCTTACTAATTCATATCAAAGAACAATATCTGGTATCGTTACCACTAATTTAGGCAACGATATTTCAGTAACAGTTACAAATGCAAAAGCTAATTCCAGTGGCTTCGTTCAATTGGGTGATTATGGCACAGTTTATTGCATCACAGCGGATGCAAAACATGTGTCTGGTTTAACATCAATTAAGGTTGATTATTCCGGTGGATCTTTGAAATTAAAATCAAGTTCAGTAGGTACTACTGATGGTTCTTCATATATTACTGAAACTAACACTATTCTTACTCGCACAACAAAGACACTTACCACTCCTGCAAACTCATTTGTTTTGGAAGCACAAGATGAAGAAGTTTCTATAACATCTATTCAATTAAATTATTCATGTAGCACATCGTCTACTTCATATAATTTCAATACAGTCCATGAGGTCGATACATTTGAATCATATACTGAAACAGGTATTGGTTATGACTCAAGCCACTCAATGGGTTCAGTGACTGGTTTAAGAGCAGCTTATTATTCCACCTATTATGGTGCTGGTACAGATCCACTTAATGGAAATGGCTGGACAATTATGGGCTCGAGTGATTACTTGACTTATAACGGTTCTAAAGGAAGAAATGATACAAAATGCGCTCTCTTTAAGTCAAATCATGGAAATTATTTCCATTATACACAATCCAAATATTTCTTTGGCGTTCCAACAGCAATCGGTAAAGGTGCAAAGTTATCTGTTTGGATGCACGGTGCTTATGCAAATACTGGAATGTCTACTGAATCAAACTATGATGCCAGAGTTACAGTAATTGCTTATTACGACAAGATTTTAAATAAATCTGGGATGAATAATGCTGCTTCAAGAACATTTGATGTTTTGGCACATTCTGACTGGACTGAATATACAGTTGATTTAGACACCACGAAAACTATTTATGCCTATGGCATTCACATCCAATTAGCAGATGACACATTATATGTGCCTGTTGATGATGTGAAGATTTATACAACCACTCCATATCCACCAGTGGCAGTCACTGGAGTTCAAATGAGTAGTTCTACTCTCAACCTCACTACTGGTAGCACCGCTACATTAGTAGCAACCGTTAGACCAACAAATGCTGCAAATAAATCAGTCACATGGTCTAGTAGTAATTCAAATGTTGCTAGTGTTAATTCAAGTGGCACAGTCACAGGTATTGCTGCTGGTACAGCAACAATCACAGTTACCACAGTCGATGGCGGATATACTGCAACTTGTACAGTTACAGTTTCTCAATCATATCCAGGCGGATCATATTTCACTACTATTAATGTCAGTGGATATAACATCAAAATCGAAGTGGTTTGCTCAACAAGACAAGAAGTAAAAATATGGTTCTATGGTTTTGAAACCGATGGGGCAAGATTTACATCTTATAATCAATCAACTGGTGCCTTTGTTATTCAAATTGATGGAAGCGTTACGATTAAATTAATTGGAAC
This sequence comes from Bacilli bacterium, assembly GCA_017619815.1. GTDB lineage: Bacteria > Bacillota_I > Bacilli_A > RFN20 > CAG-826 > RUG13091. The sequence goes on from JAFZRR010000040.1 coordinate 4,489, forward strand.
AAAAACCTACGGAAATATGACTGGTTATTATAGAAATAATCAATTGGAAAATGTCGCATTAACTGGTTCTATTAGCGATGTATTGGGCAATACAAACGGAAATATTAATATACCTCATCCAACAAGCTATTACTGGGATTGCGACGGAAATACAACTCAACTTCAAAGCACATTTAAGAGACGTTGGCGTAATGGTTCTAGCTGGGCATATGACAATGATAATTCAGATAGAATTGTTGCAAATACAACAAATAAATCATCTGGAACTAATGGCGTCCAAGTAAGAGGATATAGTTCTGGTGTAGGTATTGTGTTAGCCAATGCTATTTCTGGTGGCGTTTCAACAAGCACCGCCAACACATTCTGTGTTTGGGTTTACAATCCAGATACTGTTGCGGTTTCATTTAGATTCTTCATGTATAAGAATGCTGATTTAACATCGAACTTCGAGCCATTAACAGGAAAAGAGGTTCCAGCACAATCTTGGTATTATTTAAGAATTGGTTATGGTTCCAATTCACAAGCTGGAACTGTTTATAACTTCATGGTCACGAATCTTGGATCTAATTCTTCAACACCATTCGTCATTGATGATGTTTGGTTCCATGGCTAATTAATTCAAACATTTGAAAAGAGCTCTCTGTACCGGGAGCTCTTTTTTGATTGTTATAAATTATATTTATTACTCTAATGGAAGTAATTCGAATCCATCGTCAGGAACGACAATCTTGAATTTTGGCATCTTATAGACTGAGAAGTTATTTTTCACTGCTAAGGTGACATATTCATCAAAGCCTTTTATTTGTGCGTAGACATAGTTGACGTCCTTTTGTGGTTCTTCGTCATAACAACTGACTGTTAAGAATTTGCCTTTAGGAGCAGAAACTAAAATTTCTCCGGCTTGAACGTTATATTGTTCTTTAATTAGATCACGTTCTTTTTTAGCGGCTTCGACAGCTTTCATGTGTGCAGCGACTTTGCTTCTTCTTCTTTTTGTTCCTCCACCAACACCAACAAATTGGACTTTAGGACCATTAATTAAATATTTCGCGGTCTTCTTATCAAAGACAACTTCCACTTTATCTTGTTTCAAAACGAATTGATATTCACCGTCTTGATATGGAAGTTCATCATAGACAAGTTTCTCACCTTTAGAGATTTCAATTTGTCTCTTTCCATCCTTTAGTGTGCTTAATTTACAGATGGCTTTATTTGGATAAGCAACCTCTCTGGCCACTAAAGAATTTTCCTTATCATCGTAGATATAGGTGTTATCGAGTGGTAAATAGACCACTAATTTGTCGTTTTTCTTGATTTTTCTCTCTTTAGAGGCACGGAAGATCAAATAAGGAGTAATTCCCTCAACCACTGCGTAAACGATGTCGTAGTTGGTTCTTTCTTCAATGAAGTCCACTTTAACATCAACTGGTAAAGAACCTTCTTGTGCTTCTAATAAGACATGTTCAGGTTTAATGGTTAATAATTTTGTGCCTTCAAACGCTTCATCAACTAGGTGAGACATATATTCTTCATCAAATTGAAGAACTTGTTTTCCAAGTTTCACTTCACCATTCTTATTGACTTCACATGGAAGTTTAGAGAATGATGGCATACCGATTAATGAATGTTCGCTTTCTTCATCGAATAAATAGACTCTTTCATTGGAGAAGTTAAGGAAGATATCATCTTGTGATTTGATATGACTTAATAAAGGCGCTTTGACAACAACATTCTTTTCATGTCCTTCAATCTTCGCATAGATAATAGTTTCATCACCGAGTTGTTCCACGACTTCAACGTGCGCTGGGACACCTTTATCTGCGATTGTGATTTGATCTGGTCTAATACCAAATAAATATTGTTTTTCTAAATCGATTCCGGAATTGACGATTTGTTTGACTGTTTCTTCTCTTAACCAAACAACATTGGATTCAACATTTTCAAGAACAACACCAATCTTGTTTCCTTCTTTCTTTAAAGAGGATTTGATGATGTTCATCTGTGGGCTACCTAAGAATGTCGCAACGAAGAGGTTCGCTGGATCTTCAAATAATGTGACAGGAGCGTCCGCTTGTTGAATATAGCCTTTATTCATAACCACGATGACATCGCCCATGGTCATAGCTTCTGTTTGGTCATGGGTAACATAGATAAATGTGGTTTGTAATTTTTCGTGTAATTTTGTAATTTCCGTTCTCATTTGCACACGGAGCTTTGCGTCTAAGTTAGATAATGGTTCGTCAAGAAGGAAGACGTTTGGTTCACGAACAATAGCTCTACCTAAAGCGACACGTTGTCTTTGACCACCGGAAAGTTCTTTTGGTTTTCTATCTAATAAGTCAGAGATTTCTAAGATTTCCGCAGCGGCGTTGACTTTTTCTTTAATGACTTCTGGTTTTTCATGTCTGAGTTTCAAACCAAAGCCCATATTTTGGAAGACAGTCATGTGTGGGTATAACGCGTATGATTGGAAGACCATTGCGATATCTCTATTCTTACTTTCGACATCGTTGACCATCACATCATCGATAAATAATTGACCAGATGTAATAGATTCAAGTCCCGCGACCATTCTTAAAGTTGTGGATTTACCACAGCCAGATGGACCGACTAAGACGACGAATGCCTTATCTTTGATTTCAAGATTGAAGTCGTTAACTGCGCGAACTCCGCCTTGATACACCTTATAGATGTGTTTGAATTTTAAACCCGCCATAATTATTCCTCCTTAGTTTCTTGATATAAACCCTTGCGATAATAATCGGGAAATTGTTCTTTGTTGATATATTTGTCGAATGCACTCATGCAGTTCATCATCCAAACGAGATGTCCGAATGCGACGGATATGACCATAAGTCCTAGTCCAACATACATGGTGATAGGCATGATACATATGAGTGCGATGAATCCTCCAGGATAGAGGATGAGGAGCCCTAAGTTAATGGGGAATCTAATCAAAGCCATAATGATGGAGTTTTTGAATATATTCCTGAGTGTGTTTGTATACACAACAACTTGGGCTAATGAGTAGTAGCAGACAATTAAGACGACGATTAATTGAATGACTACAATTGCAATACCGAATCCTTTGACCCATGGGATGATATCCGATGGGAAGACGATGAAGTAGAAGGCTCCGATAACAGCGATTGCGCCACTGAGACCAGCGATGAATCCGATGAGTAATCCTCTTTTCCATTCTTCTCTCATACCAATGAAGAATGCTGAGGAAGCAAATTCTCCTTCTGCATACGCGAGTTTTTTAAGCGCATAGAAGGAACCTGTTAATCCCACAAAGGCGCAAGGTAATGTTAATAGCATTGATCCTGCTCCAACAAAGAAGATGAACATCGCGCTTTGTGTGGTTAGTCCACTAGTAGTAATAAACATCCAAAAGAGAAATATTGTTACTAATAATGGTAATGAGAAGACCGCTTGTAATAAGGAAATCTTGATTAATTCTAGGAAGCGATGTTTGAAGATATCGAAGAATTGTTTTCCTCTGGTTCTTGGTCTTTCTCTTTGTTCATAATCAGTGTCTCTGATTTTTTCTTTTCTCATTTGACACCCTCGATTAGATAATGAACAAATGTTAAGGCATTATCGTATGGAGCGTTATCTTCTTTCACCGCCGCTCCAAGATTTTTGCTCGAAGTTGAGAAGGCAATTACATAATCAGCGTCTTCAAATGTCATGTAATTGTCTAGATAATGATCAACACCTTGATTCTTGAGAATGATGCCATAGTTATCGACAACCACTGTTTCATTCACTTGGCATTTTTCCTGAACATAGGTGTTCACTTCGACGAAGAACAAACTGTAATCAACGCTATACTTTTGAAATGTTTCTTTTGGTAAGACTAAGATATCGGAATCACTTAACGCAATTTGAAGTTTTTGTGCGTATAAGGGATTGGTCTTGGTCGCGTATGTAGCGTTAATTTGTCTTAAATCTTCGCGATCATATTGAGTGAGAATTTTATCAAGATATTCTTCACTTTTCATTTCTGTAGCGAAGAAGACATTGATCTTTTGATGGGCACTTGGTTGGTGGAATGCTGGGAATGACCAGAACCATATTAGGGTTAAGATCACCGCAGACATTGGATATATAAACCAAGTGTAAGTGAGTGTGTTTTTCATCAAGGATTTATTTAGCGTTTGCATTACTTAAATCCTCACTTTTCACAATCACGTTGCGGTAAGTAGCAATCTTATAATTGTTACCTTCCACAAAGCTAATATCGTTATCTAGAACATAGAGGTTTTCTTTATATTCAGTTTCCCCTTCTTTATAAGAGAAGAGTAAGACACGATATCTCACATATTGAATGTTTTTGTTTTCAAGTTCGCCCACATAAGTTCTATTTCTTCTGTGGTCTAAACCGACTTCATTCATGTTTTTATAAAACTTGTAATAATGACTAATAACAGGGAATATGTTAGCGAAGTAGAATATCGCAATAAGGGCGACAAGCACGCTGACAGCGATGTTAATAATCATGTTGACTTGGTAGTCTAATGAAGAGAGGACTAGTGATAACACTAATCCTGTAACAACACCTACTAACAATAACAAAACCAAGACGAGATTAAGGATGTATCTTATCTTTGCCTTCTTCTTGAATTCGTTAATGTTGATAAGTTCCATTATTTACCTAACCATTCAATAACTGCATCTTTAACAGCTTTACCCCAAATGACATAGCCCACTTTGGACATATGTAATCCATCGGTGAGGAAGTAGCCAGCATTTGGTAAGCCATTTTCTTTTAATAAGTCTTTACCAGCATCAATGCAGGTAAGGTAGCTATGTTCATTTTGATATTGGAGAGCGATGCTGTTTGCAATATCAAATTGATCTTGGTAATGACCATACATAGGTAATTTGTTAATTAAGACATAGAAGATTTTTGTCTTTGGTAAACGTTCATGTGTCTTGTTAAAGAGGGCCACTAAAGCATCACCGGTTTCTTGACCTGATTTGTTGCTATTGATGATGTTATTAACACCAACATAGTAAACGACTGCTTTTGGAGAATATGGTAAGACTAATCTTTGGAGTAATTGGTCTGTCCATTGTTCGACAGTGGTACCACCGATACCATGATTGAAGGTAACGATTGGAGACATATCTTCTGTACTTGTAGACCAGTTTTCCATGGAGGAAGAACCGGCTAAAGCAATGTGATAGTTTTCAATATCAATTTCCTTTTCATAGTTCACGGCTTTTTGTTCATAGTATGAGCTTGCATACGCTACTGATAAAGCTGCAGTAACATCATTAACTGTGATTTCCCAAGTTTCTCCGGAACTCACTGCGATGTTAATTTTATGAGTTTCATCGTTATAAGTTGCGGATGTTAATGTGACATCTTGTTTTCTTTCATAGTTGATGGCAAAGGAGATATCATCTGGACTGGCTTTGAGTCTTCCAATAGCTGCGCTTGTTAAGTCAACTTGATTTCCATTTTTAATTGGCATATTCAAGATGCCAGTCACGCGATAGTTAGCATCGGTGATAATTGTTTCTGGATAAGTATATTCTGGTTCCACGTATTCTTCTCCTTGGGCAACACCCCATTTTGCGTAAATATAGACTGAATGTTCTGCGCTGTCACTAGCGAAGTTCCATTCGTGTTCACAAGTCTTTTCTTTATACCAACCTTGGAATTCATAGTTCTTTCTTTCAGGATTGGTTTCTGGTGCGCTGAAAGGAACACCGGATTCAATTGTGATTTTTTGATAGATGAGATTATCTCCTCTTTCAATAAAACCATTTGGAGTTTCCGCTTCCATACGAACGTAGTTATACATGAAGAATGCATAATTACCGTTATCAAATTCTGGACCTTTTAATTCACTACACGCACTAAGCATGAGAATAGGTAAGAGTAATAAGTATCTCTTTTTCATTATTTCTTACCTCCTAAAAGTTCATTCATTAAATCAGCTTTCTTGACTGTTGCTAAGCAGATGCATTGATCACCTGCGCCGTAATAGATGTAATATTCATCTCCGACTTCGACAATTCCAGTTGGGAATACGCAACCTGCGTAGAAACCTTTAGATTCAAAATCAAATTCAGGTTCCATTAAGAAATCCTTTGTTTTTGCAATGATTTTGCGAGGATCGTTTAAATCTAAGAGCATGGCGCCCACTCTGTAGTTTTTATCAACAGAGGAAACACCGTGATAGATGAATAGCCATCCTTTATCGGTTTTAATTGGAGGACAACTGCCACCAACTTTTTCGCTTTCCCAAACTTCTTTACCTTCATAGAGGAGTTCTTCTTCTCTTGGCCATTCTAATAAGTCATCAGAGAAGCTAATCCACATTGCAGGTTTTTCATTTTTATATCCCTTGCCGCATTTATCCATTGCGCGAGAGATCTTTACATATTTACCATTCACTCTTTCTGGGAAGATGATGACATCTCTATCATCATGACGTGAATCGGTAATACGACCTAACTTCTTCCAATTCACTAAATCTTTAGAGACTGCAAGATGAGTTTCGGTATCGTTATAAATAAGGACTCTTGGACCCGCTTTTGGTTGGAATCCAAAGTATTGTTTGTCTTCTCTCCAATATTGTCCTGGAGCAAAGACACGTGAGGCATATGTGAGGAAGTAATAGTCATCTATTTTGACGAGTCTTGGATCTTCACATCCACCACCATCAGCGCCATTCACATCTGGGGCGATAAGTGGTTTATCACTTTGTCTTTCGAAATGAATACCATCTTTAGATTTGGCTAAACCTAAATAGATATAATGTTGTGCATCATTACCTGCGGCTCTATAAAGCATATAGAAGGTCTTATCTTCTTCGTTAAAGATAACTGCAGGATTTAAGACACATAATTCTTCCCATTGGTTAGAAGGATTCTTGGTTAAGATTGGATTGTTTTCATATTTCTTGAATTTCATAATCATTCCTCCTAATCAATTGCGTCAGCGGACCACGCTGTATATTTCTTACTCATATCAAACTTGATATTGTCGACATATAAGTCATATAAGGTTGCTTCGGAATCATTGTTATAAACAATACCAAAGGTAATCTTTTGTATGAACTTCATATCATCAGAAACAAAGCTTCTTCCGGTTGTACCAGACACCACTTCAAAGTGGTTAAATCCGATGACATATCTTGTCCAGACACTTGGAGCGCCAGTAATTGTGGCTCTATATTGTTGGACACTTGAACCAATAGCTAAGTAGACATTGAAGTACACTGTTGCAGCTTTAGAGCTCTTCAAATCAAAGATCACTGCTTTTGCGGTAACATCTGAGTTCACGAATGGAGCGTAGACATAAGAGACAGATGTGCTCTTACTCTTATATTGAAGTGCGACTGAGTGGTTGCCACCTTGAGAGGAGACATCATTTGATAATGTGTATTTTTGATAATCAAATGGCTGACCATGTGCCCAGTATTCTTCAACACCTTCGGTGCTTGTGTAACTTTCAAAGTTTTCAAATTCAGAGATATCACCATTCATGGTAATAACTCTATCTTTTTCGACAACACCAGTTGTGGTATTTGTGGTTAATCTCACATTATCAACATAAACTGGGTTACTCATCGTATACATTGGCATTGGATAGCCATCTTCACGATAGTAGAAATATTGGAAAGCAAAACCAATACGGATGATACTTTCATTGGTAATTGGATTTGGAATTCCTTTAAATCCCGCTTGGATGGTGAAGTCAGCGAATCTGACGTTATATTCATTCCACATCGTTGGAAGTGGATTGATCATATATTCGTAAATTTCACCAGTCTTAAGTTGAATTAATAATCTAGTTTTTGGAGACCAGTTAGTGACGTGATTCACTTTCGTCTCATTTGGTTTCATAGAACCATCTTTCATCCAAATGGAGAAGCCATCGAAGGCGATTGCTTGGCTGGCATCGATTTCGGTGTAATACATTGCATCTTCCATATCGGACTTATATTCGAATTGACCACTTGCGGCGTTATTGCCACCAAACTTGATTGTTTTATTCATGGTCATGTATTCGTCTTTATTTACTTCTGTATGTCCCCAAACATGGAACAAATCAGCGGTAAATGTGTAGTTATTGAAATCATCGATCATGCCGTCGTTACCGAGGACTTTTGCACTCATTGGAGCGACTTCGCTCATCTTCACGATTTCAAAATCTTTAAAGTAGATAGTGCCGGTTCCATATTGACCTTCACAACCGAATTGTAAGTTCAAAATCATGTAGAACTGTCTTCTGCCATCACCCAATAATGAGCTTGCAGCAAATGCACCATAAGGAATGATTAATTCTTGGTACTCATCGCTTAAAGCGCTATAAGGTATTCTATAGAACCATCTATCAGTATCTTCTTCATAAAGTCTTACTAAGACGTTAGAACCACTAGAACCGGTGGTTTTGACTTTTAATCTAATCGCATCACCTGTTACAAAGTAACGATTAACATTAACTTTCAAGAAACCATAGCCGTTAATCTTATCGTGTTCTTCGGTTGCAGAGTTATAGTGATTGAGAATGAGTTCGGTACCGTTAATTTGATAATTATAACGATATGTATCATTAGCGAATGCGCTTTCGTCATAGTCAGAGAAATCTAATTTATCGATGAAGAATTCACCATAGTTAGCAAATTTAATGGCCTTCATTCCGCTTAAAAGGAAGACACCATCACCGAATGATCTTTCAAAAACGATTTCAAGATATTTGATTCTTTCGTAATCGAAAACTTCGTTTGCAACTGGAACATCTCTCTTTCTTTGAATGAAATCTTCAAACTTTAAGATGACGGATTGCTTTGCGTTATTACTAACTTGGACTGGGCAATACCAGTATTCGTTATCGCGGTCCACCATACGGATAACAACATCCGCTTGTTGGCCGGCATAGAATAAATTGAAGAATAAAGCATCTGTACCATAGATACTCTTTTCAATTGTTTTTGTAACGATAATCCAACCATCGGATTCTGGTTTACCTTGGTTGGTATCTTCTTTCTTAAATTTGATTTCGATGGATTGTTCTCCGTTGCCGAAGAAGTCACTGTTATCCATACGCACATCAGCGTAAGAACCTTGTGGGTGGAGAGTCCAGTCATCAGCTTCGCCTAAATCAAAATGGACTTCTTCCACTTCTGGAGCTTTGACAAAGAAATGGAATTTCTCATCCGCACAGACTTTGTTATGCGCACTGTTATATGCGGTCACTCTCCAATAATATGTAGTATCTTTGAATTCAAATTCTGAATTAATTGTGAAGCTAGTCGCTTGAATATTTCTCACTGCGTAGTAGTCAATACTTTCAATGTCAGAAATGAAGAATTCATTGGAACATAATTCTAATGTGTATTTTTCAGCGTTAGTACATTCTTCCCAAGTGAATGTTTTTGCGCTTTCAATGACGATATCGTTTCCAGGTGTTAATAAATGGAAATCGCCCAAGTCCCCAGCATTGGATTGAGAATAATCTTTGATATCAATGTTTTCGTTGGGGGTAATTTTAGTTGTTGTGCTTTGACAAGCTGTTGTAAGGCCTAACAAAACGGCCAAGAGTAAGAATGATTTTTTCATAAACTATAGCCTTTCGTTAGAGAACACCACTGCTGTGGAACTTGGGATTTCCAACTTGAATTCGTTATTGATTGATTTATCAATAACATAGTTAGGAATAATATAACCATCGTCGCCAAGACGATAACTATTTTCGTTAAAGATGTAAACGTATGTTTGTTCACCTTCAACCTTTTCGGTTAAGAAGAAGTTTTTGGTGACAGATTTAAAGCCCGCGTTAACCGCGGCAAAACCACCTTGTTTGCCATCTTGAGAAACTGTTGCCACACTTCTAAAGGTTTGATTTTCATCATCTTCCGCCATAACAGGGGAGAGAATCTTGTTACCTTTCTTGAATAAGTGACAGAGTAATGAGGATGTGTGGTACCAAGGACGTAATTCTTGAGCACCAGCACTAGCTTCTGCAAGAGAAGAGAACATACCCCATTCTTTTGGAGTAACTGAATTATTGGTGTACATGAAATGCATCGCATCATCAAAGTCCCAATAACAAATGCCGTTAATGCCTGCAGCAAGAGCTTGTAAGGTGTAGTCTGTCATTCTCACTGCGTAGTTTGCAGTGCCAATTAATGTTTGACAGTCTAATGCAGTTTTACCATCTCTTAAACCAGCTTCCCAAATGTCCGCTTGGATGGTTTTACCTAATCTCTTGTCGTTCTTTTTAATACGGCTATATAAGTCGACGATGCCGTCATACATTTGACCGCGGTCGACCATAATATTTGATAAATATAAGTGTGCGCCATAATCAGCAACTTCTTTTTTAAGACCTTTAGAAATATTTAATAAATATTCTTCACAGCCTTCAAAACCAGTTGTATCACCACCGACGATACCGACTTTTTGTAAGCCGATTTCATCAAATGCTTTTCTGACGTTTTTCACACCTTGTGCCCATTTTTCATAGGTATTGTTGAAGTTTTTAGATGCGCCTTGTGCACCTAACCAGTTTGGTTCATTACTGCTCACGAACCACTTAATGCATGTGAAACCTTTTTTATTCACTAAGAAATCAAGTGTGTCCGCGCTGATTTTGGCCCAACGGATGTCGCTTGTGACTTCATCCATCATGTTCCAAACATCGTTACCTAATGTACCAATAACGTTCCATGCGCCAAAGGCGACATCGATATTATGGGTTTGGCAATATTCCAAGATTTCAATCATGTTCTTGGCATATTTATTTGTGTAGTTATAAGTCCAAGTATCGTTGGTCTTATCAAAATCCCCTTTATCATCAAAGTTTTGGCAGAACCAGTCATAGTTGATCATGAGTCTGATTCTTGCAGCGCCTAAATGGTCCATGTGTTTGAGAACTAAATCCCAACCGCCTTCGATTAATTTATCGGTGTCTTCGTAGGCACCCCATTCCACGCCTAAACCACCAAAGCTTTGTTGGTTAATATCTTCTTTGTAGAAGTGAACTTCTGCTTTATCAGTGACCTTGCGTCGACCTTGTGAGCAAGCTGACAAAGAAAGTAATCCGACAACCCCTAATAATGCTAGTTTTAATGGTTTAATCATATTAATGTCCTGTTGCGGCATTGATTTCGTCTAAGACTTCTTGCCATGTTTTATTATTAAATTTCGATTTGAAATCATCGATTGTGGTAATTCCGTTTTTATAGACGTATTTCATAACGTTCTTTAAAGCGGTTTCTCTCATGTTGTTGGCATTGAGAGATTTCTTTTGTGTGGTGAGCCACATAACTTCGGATGTTTCTTTTAAGACTCTTAATTCATTGTTAGCTAAAGCGGTCTTCATTTCTGCATCCCAAGCGTTGAGATAATCAACAGCGTCTTTATCGGTTAATGGGTTCATTTCTAAGGTGTCATATCCTAAGGAAATCAAGTTTCTTAAATAAGAAGCACCATTATCTTTTGGAGCGTATTCACCATTTGTGTCTTTTGGCCAAGCTTCTGGTTTGATGACGACTTCACCACCGACGACGTCGTAGTCATATCCTTCAAAACCATAAACAGAGAAGCGTGTGCCTTCTTCACTGAGCAACCAATCTAAGACGTCTAACATCTTTTCTTGTTTGTTATCGCTAATTCTGTAATCAAAGAAGGTCATGGAGAACCAGTTATCAGTACCTTCTAAAGAATACTTATTGTTTTCACCTTTGATTTTCATGAGTGCGATTGCATCATTGATTTCAAAGTTTGGTGTATCAACATTTGTTTTTCTTAAATTGTTCTTTAAAGCGATGTAGTTGGAATATGAAAGGTTTTCATATAAAACACCAACTTGATTGCTGTAATACTTGGCATTCATGACACCATCAGCTGCGGAGTTTTGATCTGGGTGATACCAGCCATTGCTCATGAAATCTTGAGATTTATTTAAACCCGCAACATATTCATCTGTTGTGTAGTTACAAACATATTTGCCTGTATTATCTTGTGCAAAGCAGTGAGGAACTTGTTTATAGAAGTTTGGAATGCTTGGGAAACCCCATTCAACATCCGCGAGTGCGTATTTGTTATATGGTGCGAGTTCCACTTTAAATTTTTCTAATAAAGCTTCGAATTCTGCCCAAGTATATTCGTCGTTTTCTTTATAGACGCCCCACTTCTTAGCCCAGTCTCTTCTATAGATATAGGTGAATGGTGAAAAACTGGTGCTATAGTCTGTGGTATTCTTCGCGATTGGAAGACCATAGAGTCTGCCATTGACTTTCAAAGATTCAATGTTACTTGTGTTTTCAAGAACGGTTTGAATATTTGGCCATTTACTCATATCTTCTGGTAACGGTTTAACGAGTTCTTCTTCCGCCCAGAACTTATATGTGGTTGCGAAGTTATAACTATCAATATTCGCATGGAAAACGTCTTCCATGTTTTGACCATTGATAGAACCAGTAACTTGTGTTTCCCAGTTTGCCCAGTCATAAGTTTCAAAAGAGAATTTCAATTTGAATTTATTTTCGACTTCTTCGATGTAGCTATCGCCACCTTTATAAGAACTGAAATACAAATTTCTCATGGAAACCATAAGTTTTCCATCTTTTGTATATTTGTCCTTTTTATTATTGGAACAACCACTGACGGTGAGAAGTCCAAGTGCCATACTTGTGGCGGCTAATAATAAGATTGATTTGCGCATAGTTAATCCTCCTTAACCTTTAATTGCACCGACAACAATACCTTTCACAAAGTACCTTTGAAGGAATGGATAGAAACACATCATTGGTAAGATTGTGAAGAAGATTGCGGCCATCTTCAAACTTTCTGTATTTGTCTTTTCTGGATGTGGATTTGGAATCGATGATGAGGTAGTAATAATGATTTGTTGAAGCACTTGTTGAAGTGTTCTAATTTGAGGGTCTTTGTTAAAGAGCATACCGTTATACCAAGAGTTCCAGTTACCGACGGCGAAGAATAAACCGACTGTCGCTAACATTGGAAGAGATAATGGTAAGAAGATTTTAACGAAGATCTGCACATCGTTTGCCCCATCGACTCTTGCACTCTCTTCGAGTTCTTTTGGAAGAGAAGCGAAATAGTTACGCATGAGTAACATATTGAATGTATCAATCGCACCAGGGATGATCATGACCCAAATGGTGTTCATCATGCCTAGTGATTTGATTAATTGATAGTAAGGAATAAGTCCGCCACCAAAGAACATGGTGACTAAAATCATATTCATCACGAAGTTCTTACCTAACCAGTTTTGTCTACTTAAGGCATAACCGGTAATAACGGTGAAGAACATTTGATAAGCGGTACCACCGAATAAGAGAATTAAGGTAATACCTAAACCATTCCAAATATTCTTATCTTCGATAACGTTTTTATAAGCCTCAAATGATATTTCTGGAGTCCATAACAAGGATGGGTTATTCGCATAAATATGTTGAGGTGTGATAGAAACGACGAATAAGTAATAGAATGGGAAAATAATTGATAAAGCGAATAATGTCAAAATGATAAAGATGACGACGTCCATTGTGCCAAATTTATTGGATGGACCCGGTCTATCTCTAGTGATTAAAGGGAGTCTTTTTAATGCCGCTTTTTTCATTAAATGATACCCCTTTCTCCGCATGCTTTAGCGATTCTATCTGTGACGATAACTAAAACGAATCCAAAGACAGATTTAAATAAGCCAAGCGCGGCACCTTGACCTTGCGTTAATGAGGAACCACCAACACAAGCTTTATATATTAACGTATCAATAATATCGACTGAGTCGATGACCAAGTCGTTATTTAACGAAGATGTCATATTGAAGATTTGATCGAATCCTGCGGAAAGGACACCACCAACGGACATGATTAATAAGAGAATGGCAGTTGGTTTAATGCCTGGAAGAGTGATGTGCCAAATCTTTTGTAAACGAGAGGCACCATCGATATCCGCAGCTTCGTATAAGTCTGGGGAAATACCCGCCATTGTGGCGATGTAAATAATGGAACTCCATCCAGCTTCTTTCCAAATATCGGTACTGAAAATAAGACTGAGGAAGAGTTTACCATCAGAGAATAAATTGATTTTGCTACCACCGGATTGAGCAATCATGTGGTTAATAGAACCGGTATCGCTGAACATCAAGATGAATAATGATGCGACGATAACCCAGGATAAGAAGTGAGGAAATGTAACGATAATTTGAACAAACTTTTTATAATGTTTCATTCTTAGCTCATTAATGAGTAAAGCGGTTAAAACCGCGCTTAAGAAAGCGATTACAACCTTGATGGTTCCAATTATCATCGTGTTTCTAAACGCAATCCAGAAACCGTCAAAATTGAAGATAACTTGGAAGTTAGCAAATCCAATCCAGTTATTGAAGATGGAACCCATGATTCCGAGCTTTGGAGAGTATTTAGTAAAGGCGACGAGCACGCCGTACATTGGGATATAGTTGAAAATTGCGTAGAAGATAATCGCTGGGATAATCATCAAAATCAAAAATCTTGAAGAGAGGAATTTCTTCTTCAACGAGAATTTAAAACTTTGTTTTGTCGTGATTAATACTTTTTCCATGACTATCTGCTGTTCTTTTTGACATAGTCAACCACGCGGTCCACTGTCGTAAATGCTAAGCCGATATATGTATCTGCGGCACCGTAATATAAAGCGATGCGGCCGGTTTCACCATCGACTAATGCGCAAGTTGGGAAGATGACGTTGCTAACAAAACCATTGGTTTCATAATCCATTTCAGGTGTTAAGAGGAAGGTTTTACATCTGTATTTGACTTTAGAAACGTCATCGTGATCCAAAATGAGTGCGCCTAAAGAATAGACATATCCATTGCATGTTCTATTGACACCATGGATAAAGACGAGCCAGCCATCATCAAGTTCGATTGGGACTGGGCCTGCGCCGATCTTAAGTGCGCACCACCATTCATAACCTTTTGTGGCCACCACTCTGTGTTTGCCCCAATAAGTTAAATCCTTGCTTTCTGATAAGAAGATATCGCCAAAAGCTGTATGTCCAGAGTCACTTGGTCTAGATAACATATAGTAATTGTCGTTAATCTTTCTTGGGAATAAGACACCATTTCTGTTATATGGGAGGAATGGGTTGTCGAATTTCTTAAATGTTTTGAAATCTTTTGTTTCAGCGATAGCGATTGTTGGACCATTTAATTCATCGCACCACACGACGTAATATTTATCTTCAAAAGGAATAACGCGTGGGTCGTATTGATAAAGGGTCTCTTTGACTGGATTACCATTTTGATCGACAAATTGAATTCTCTCTTCTTCGAGTTCGAAATGGATACCATCTTTGCTATGGCCGACATATAAGTGAGGAATATCGTCGAGATTATCACCACGGAAAACACCGATGAATTCTCCGTTAAAAGGCACTAATGCACTATTAAATGCACGAGCGACTTCTTTAGAAGGGTGACGTTTAACGATTGGGTTAGCGGAGTAACGCCAAACTGGTCCTTCAAAACCTTTTGGGCATTCTTCCCAAGGAAGGTTCTTTATAGCTTTTCCGTTGATAATCTTACTCATATATCTATTCCTCTATTTTTCTAATTGAATCGCGTTCCACGAAGTCACATCTAATTGTGAGTTCAGCGAATTGTGGTTTATCGTCTTGTAATAATCTAATGATGTATAAACCAATTTCATCACCGATTTCTTCTCTTGGAACATTAAATGTTGATAAGGCAGGATGAGCTTCCTTGCCTAAGGCAACATTATCGAATCCAACGACCGAATAATCTTCTGGGATTGATTTGCCCATTTTCTTAATGGTCTTATACGCGTTGAGGGCGATAATATCATTCGCACACACAATCGCGGTAATTTGTTTGTGTTCTTTGAGCATGTTTTCAAACATCTCGTTATCTGCATATTGAAGGTCAGAATTATCAAAGATAATATCGTAACCAACAACACCTTTATTCGCGTTTGCTCGAATACATCCTCTAAAGCCATCATGTCTTTCTCTGAAGCTCATCGCATGCATATCGGAACCATAGAAACATAAGTGTTTATGGCCGGAATCGATAAGCTTTTGTGTCGCTTCATACATGGACATGTAATTTGAATATTTGATTTGTGTAACATCTGTGTAATGCATGAACTTTGGATCCACTTCAATGATTGGCTTTTTGAATTTGCGGAGTTCTTTAAAAATCGCATCAGGATTTTTGTGGAGCACCACGAAAGCAATACATGAGTTATCCTTTAAAGCACGAACGCTATCCATATCAATGTTTTTACTTTCAAAAACGAAGTATTCAATCTTGATTGATGAACGATTAAGCGTGGCATACATATTCTTTAAAATTGGTTGCCAGTAATCTTCTTTCATCAATATTGATGAAGAAACAATGATAACGACGGATGGTTTCTTTGTGCTTTTCGTACGCAACTTGGTGAAGTCATAGCCGAGTTCCACAGCTTTTTGCATGATCAAATTGCGAGTTTCATCACCCACATTGTATTTACCTGCTAAAGCGCGGGAGACCAATCCCTTGGTCACCCCGCACGCATTAGCAATATCTATAAGTCGGACGGACTTAGACATTTAATTAATTACTCCTAGGCTAATGGGGCAATTGTGTTATGGAACATAATGTCATCGATATAGACATATTGTCCATCACCGCTTGCTTCACCGTTATAGGTAATTGGAAGAATTGTTAAACCATAGTAGTTTGCATCAGCATTTAATGCGATTTCAACTTTTTCCCATGCTGCTGTTTCGGTTTGAGCGATGGTAACTTCTTTCAATGTGCATTGGTTGTCTGAACCATCACTACCAATAATGGAAGAGTTAACATTTTCGTTTCTCCAAACTTTGAATTTAAGTTTGATTGAACGAGAAGTAGATGATCTAACATAAAGTGTTAATGTGGTGCCTTTTTGTAATCTTGGAGCTGGTCCGTTTGCACAATCCCAAGTTGTGAATCTCATTTGATTTGTTTTGTTGTATTTGATTCTTAAGCACTTTGTTCCGTTGTTGTGGTTAGATGTATTAACATCTAAGTAATCGTTTGAACCCATCATGTGCCAATCGCCTTTATAAATTGGAGATTGAATTTGTGTGCCGCCTGTATTGTAGAAATCGGAATACCATTTTGCTCTTAAGCCTGTCCAAGCGGTTTCGTCTTGGTGGTTGTGGTCAAAACCAACACCACTATTGGCGTAGCTTTCGAAATCATCTACGACGTGGCAGAGATCGGATTGGAAGCTGCCGAGATATGTAGCAACATTACCTGTTGCACCATCATCGAGTGTTAATTTGCCATCAGAGCCAACTGTGAATGTCGCGTCTAATGTGTAAGAACCATCACACACAACGTGTAATTTGTTATTTGCTTGTTCTTCGACTGTTGGAGCCATTTTAATTTTTGTACCGTTAGCTAATTTAACAAGAAGTGTATTAGCGCTTGCGTTATCTTTAACGTATTTGAAGTAGCCATTAGAAATTGCGGAAGAACTGAATGCCCATTCTTTGACTTCGTAGTTTTTGTTTTCAACTTCGAATTCACCAGCATTGAGTTGGACTTCATCAACATAGACATAGCCCTTTGGACCATTGCCTGTGCTTGCGCATTTTGCTAAGATTGCGAAGTTTCCAAAGTATTGGAAGAAATCGCCTAAAGAATTACATTGATAGCCAAAGCCTGATAATAAGCCTTGGACTTGAGCAAATGTCATATTGCTACCATTGTAATTAATTGCCCAGTTTGCATCTGTCATGCTAACTGTGTATTTATGCCAACCAGATGGAACTTGGTCGAGTTTATATGTAACATAAACATTCTTGAAGTTTTGACCAGCGATCATTGTGTCTTCAGTGACTTCCCATCTGAAGTATAAGCTGGCTGTTGCTGGAGCTGTTGCTTTAGCGTAGAAGGATAAGGAATCAACTGCACCTTGGCATTGGAATGGAGCTTTTGCCATCCATTTGAACCAACCACCATTACAGAAGACTTGCATTCTAACACTTCTGCTTGGAGAAATGCCTTCATTGTTTCTGTCTAATTTAGCAACTGCGTTAGAGTTTGCTGCCCAACCGCTGCTGCCATAGTATAAACAGTCGTATTTTTCTTGAAGATCTGTATTGCTATCTTCACTACCATCTTCGAGAACTAAAGCTTCTGTCATTTGACTTGCTCTAGCGAGAATGTGTTTGACGTTTGGACTTGCA
The DNA here is from genome assembly GCA_017619815.1 of Bacilli bacterium. GTDB lineage: Bacteria > Bacillota_I > Bacilli_A > RFN20 > CAG-826 > RUG13091. The sequence goes on from JAFZRR010000040.1 coordinate 22,711, forward strand.
GCGTTATCAACATAGAATTTGTTGTTTTCAGCGACAAAGCCACCGATAGCTTGAATGTCATACATACCACCGGCTTCGACTTGGATATAATCACCTTCAACAGTGACTGCTTCCGCGCCATCTAAGGAGTATTGGATTGCAGCACCGGCAAATCCTGACCATGTAATACGAGCTGTTTCTTCGTTGAATGCGACAGCGCCTAATGCTGTGTATGCTGTGGTGTAGTCGAATGAAGCTTGATCACTGTTATCTTTAGCGTCTGCTGCGACAGCAACGACTTTAACAGCATAGTTGCCAGCTTCTTCGGCAAATGCATAGCCTGGTGTGGTAACGGAAACTGCAGCTTCTTCATTAACACTAATTGAGTAGGAGACTGCGTTTGGAACCGCTTCCCATGTGAGGCCGTTTTGTTCAGCGTTTAAACTGAGTACTGGTGTAGCGAGTTTTGTTTCTCCATCTGGAGGAACATCGTTTCCGCCCTTGCCTGGTTCACATGCTGTGAGCACCAAAAAGCAAAGTGGAAGCAAGTAGAGTTTACTTTTTTTCATATATTGTACCTCACCTACATAATTACATTATTTATCGTATTTGAATGCTTTCAATTAGTAAACAAGTTTATTTTTAAGTAAACATTTGATTTTGTTTATTAAATTTCACCTATTTTGTTTACTTTATGAAAAAAGATGCGTATTTCTACACATCCGTTTTTATTTATCAAAATAAGTTTTTTATATATTATTCAAACAACCATTTGAGATTGTCGTAATTACCATAGGTAGCTTCCCAACAGTTATGATCACATTCTGGGTAAACTGTTAGTTCGACATCCGCACATGCTTCCTTGAGTCTAGCGTACATTCTTCTTGATTCTTCAGGGAAAACTGCAGTGTCTTTTTCACCATGGAAGATTCTGAATTTGATGTTCTTAAGCGCACCGCTATTCCAGTACATGCCACCACCACAACAAACGATGGCTTTATTGAATAATTCTGGTAAGCACATCATCACTTGATAGATGCCATATCCTCCCATAGAAATACCAGATCCATTGAATTTTGATTTATCAACATCTTCTCTGTTATATATGACTTTGACTAATTCAAGTAAATCAGAGAACACGTCATACCAAGTATCTTTGTGACATTGTGGAAACACGCATATGCCCTCGCTGAGCGCGGAATCTTCTTTATCTAAAATATTTAAAATAATAGAGTCTTTGAAGTTCTCAAAATTTTGTCCTCTAGAACCCGCTCCATGGAGATGAAACATAACAGGGTATTTTTTACCTTGAACATAGTTCTTTGGATAATAAATTAAGTATTTTATGCCTTTATATTCGAGCTTTTCAGTCTTTGCCATATAAGTTGTAACCTCTGTTATTTTCTAACGCCTTTTTAGCGATTTCGATGAGTTCTTTTACCACTTCTTTTTTGACACCAGGAGTGACATCATCATAGCTATGTCCAGAAGGAATAAAACTTGAAATATCTAAATCGGTTCTACCTGTTAAGAAGAAAACCCATAAAATACCGGTAAGTGTTCTTCCCATCTCGTTGAGATGGTATCCATCTCTATCTAAGACATCGCCATACTTTTCTCTCGCTAATCTGATGGCTTCTCCACTTGGAATGATATATGGAATATCACTCCTTTTTGAAACCTCAATATAAGCGGATTTAATATCATCATCCATCCCTTTTTGATTCATAGGATTACTTCCATATTTTTCATGAGAGAAGTTCTTTGAATAAGACCATGTTTTATGTAACAAGTATGTAGCGGAACTATATTTTCTAATACCTTCCATTAACTTTGTTAATTCAGGGAAGAATGTGTTCGCGTCAACGGAATCACCACTTCTTTGTTGGAAGGTAATATAGTCATATTTCTTATAGTTAAGACCTTCAAAAATATCGCACCACATAAGTGGATTTCGATTACCATTCACATAGAATTCATAAGCCTTATCTTTGGTGTTGAAATTTTTCCAATGTAAATCAATTGGGCATCCACCGATATAAAGGACATGGATATTAATATCTAGTCCCACTGCTTCAGCGATTTGATGGACATATGTGGAAGCATCCACCGCAAATGAGTTACCAACGCATAATATATTCATATTACTTTAATAATTCCTTCACATTAGAAATGAGTTTCTGATACTCACTATCGTTATATTCAAAGTTATCACCACAGATGGAGATATAGATTTTGAGTTTTGGTTCGGTACCGGATGGACGAATCACTAATGATGAACCATTGTCTAAGAATAACTTTAAGACATTGGATTTTGGTAAACCATTAACTCCTTTGGAGTAATCAATGAAGTTCACTACTTTATTATTTCCAATTGCTCTAATGGAGTTTCTGAAGTTCTCCATAAGGGCGTTCATTTTCTTAAATCCTTCACTACCTTCAAATTCAAATGAATCAAGATAATTAGAGAAATATCCATATTCCTTATATAGTTCACTAAGTTTACTAACAAGTGAAACGCCTTGATGTTTATAATAAGCAAACATTTCCGCGATGAGGAATGCACCATCAACTGCGTCTTTGTCTCTTACATATCCACCGCTTAAATAACCATAGCTTTCTTCAAAGCCAAAGATATATCTTTCTTCTTCATTTTTAGCTTCTAATAAACCGATTTGTTCACCGATGAATTTAAATCCTGTAAGAACTTCGATGATTTGGACACCATGTTTCTCAGCGACTTTCTTGACCATATCTGTGGTGACAATAGTCTTAATGGCGATTGGATTCTTTGGCATCTTGTTATGTTTAATTCTTAAATTACAAATGTAATCGAATAATAAGACACCAACTTGATTACCAGTTAACAAACGATAATCTTCACCATCTTTAACTGCGATACCAACGCGGTCAGCATCTGGATCTGTCGCGATTAAAATATCAGCGTTATTTTCTCTTGCGTAGCGGATACCTTCTTGCATCGCTTCTTTGATTTCTGGATTTGGATAAGGACAGGTTGTGAAGTTACCATCTGGCTCTTCTTGTTCTTTAACAACGATAACGTTATTAAATCCAGATTCTTTTAAGATTCTAGTGACTGGTTTTAAACCTGTGCCATGAAGTGGAGAATAAATAATCTTCACTGATTTATCGATTGGTTCATCCTCGAGTAATGTTTCTTCTTTTACTCTATTGATGAATTTTGTGTATAAGTTATCAGAAATGATATTTATCATTCCTTCATTTAATAAAGCATTATAATCACCATGTTTAACATCATTAAAGACATCTAAGGCATTGATTTCTTCTAAGATATCAGAAGCGGCTTGTGTGGTGATTTGACAACCATCACTACCGTATACTTTGTATCCGTTATATTTACTTGGGTTATGACTTGCGGTCACCATGATACCGGCGGAGCATTTTAATTCTCTAACTGCATAGCTTAGACATGGTGTTGGCATGAGTTCTTTATAGATATGGACTTTAATACCGTTCTCCGCGAATACTTCAGAAGCGATATGAGCGAATAATGTGGATTTGATTCTTGAATCAAAACTCACAGCGATACTTGGATTATTTGGATATCTTTTTAAGACATAGTTAGCTAAACCTTGTGAGGCTTTTCTCACCATATAGATATTCATTCTATTTGTACCTGCACCGATAACTCCTCTAAGTCCACCAGTGCCGAATTCTAAATTACGATAAAAAGCGTCTTCGATTTTCTTTTCATCATTTTCGATATCTTTTAATTCTTTAACTAAATCAGGATCTTCTTTTGCTAAAATGACCCATCTTTCATATTCTTTTCTAATATCGCTCATATAGGAATCCTCCGTATCACCGATATTCTATACCAAGCATATATGCGTGTTTACTAAATAAGTGTGATTTTTTACTTTGTTTACTAATTATTTTTTGGAAGAAATAAATATTTCTTCTTCCTTGATGTTTACTATGATCGTTGGACATTCACCACCGATTTGAATATCGTAAACAACTTGCCCATTATCATTTAGATAGACACGATAAATATATCCTGGACATACTTCACCACGATATCTAAAGCGAATGGTTTCGCCAAGTTGATATTTGCCATTTACTTGGACTCTGACTTTCTTTCTAAAGAAACACATACTACATAAATATAATCTCAAAAAATGAATATATTTTCTATGTTTCTTATTTAATCCGATAAGAAAAAGTTTTAATATATTTCATGTATGAAAAAACAACCTTTTGATAATAATAAATATTTAACTATTCAAAGAAAAAACATCTTGGATCGTATTTCCAAATTCGGTGACAAATTGTATTTGGAATTCGGCGGCAAATTATTTGATGACTATCACGCATCAAGAGTCTTGCCTGGCTTTGAACCAGATAGCAAATTACAAATGCTTTTAGGTATCAAAGATAAAGCGGAAATCGTCATCGTTGTGAATGCGAATGATATCGCTTCTAACAAAGTTAGAGGGGATATTGGTATCACCTATCAAGAAGATGTTTTAAGACTTATCGATACATATAACAATGTTGGTTTATATGTTTCATCTGTCATCATTTCTTTCTATCAAGAACTTCCAAACATTTTAGAGTTTGAACAAAAGCTCAAAAATAACGGAATTAACGTTTATAAATCTTATAAGATTAACGGCTACCCACATAACATTCCACTTATCGTTAGCGATGAAGGTTTAGGCAAAAATGAATATGTTAAAACCACACGTCCATTAGTGGTTGTGACCGCACCTGGACCAGGAAGCGGTAAGATGGCGGCCTGTCTTTCCCAAATTTATTTGGATAACAAGAACGGTATTCGCGCAGGTTACGCAAAATATGAAACATTCCCTGTTTGGAACTTACCACTTAACCATCCAGTTAACCTAGCATATGAAGCCGCAACTGTGGATTTAAATGACGTCAATATGATTGACCCATTCCATTTAGAAAAATATGGAGTGACCACAGTTAACTATAATAGAGACGTTGAAGTCTTCCCATTGCTTAAAGCAATCTTTGAAAAAATCTATGGCGAGACACCATACCACTCCCCAACTGATATGGGTGTCAATATGGTGGGTTTCGGCATCAAAGATGAAGCAAAAGTCATTGAAGCTAGCAAAAAAGAAATCGTGAGAAGGTATTACGATACAAGATTAAAAATCTTCTTAGGTAAATTACCACAAGAATCTCTTGAGAAGATGGAAATGCTTATGAATAAAGCGGGTGTTCAACCTCAAGATCGTAAATGTGTCGCAAAAGCATTAGAAACTGAACAAAAAGAAGGCGAACCTAGCGAAGCTATTGAGCTTGAAAATGGTAAAATCATTACCGGTCACCGCTCTCAATTATTAGGTGCTTCCGCAGCGTTATTACTTAACACCCTCAAACATTTAGCGAAGATTGATAAGAATATATTCTTACTCTCTCCAGCCATCTTAGAACCTATCGTTACTTTGAAAGTTGATTACTTACATAGAAACTATGCGAGATTAAGAGCCCAAGAAGTTCTTATCGCCTTATCAATTCAAGCTATCACAAATCCACTTGCGGAACTCGCACTTAAACAACTTCCAAAATTAAAAGGATTAGAACTTCACAGCACCACTATCCTTTCCGAAGTTGATCGTAACTGTTTAAAGGGATTAGGAATTAACGTTACTGAAGAACCAGTGAATCATAAAAAGAACTTATATTTCATGGGGTAAAAATATATGGCTAAATACTTTGTATATTTCTCCTTTACTGGAAATGGGGATTATATCGCTTCTTTACTAAAAGAGAAGGGATATGAGCCAGTGAAGATTGAATTAGAAAAATCTCCAAAGAAAATTGGCTTCTGGCAAATCCTCAAATATGGAGGACATGCCGGATTTAATACAAAGGAAAAACTCAAAGAAGTCGAATTCAAATTAAATCAAGATGACATAGTCATAATTGGTTCTCCAATCTGGAATGATCGATTGTCCACTCCAATCACCACATTCATGTCACAAGTGGAATTTAATAAAGAAACCACAAAGTTCATCCTCTATCCTGCAGGTGAAAAAACTAAGAAATCATTAAAGCAAATTAAAAAGCTCGGTTTTACTTCCGAGCCAATTGTCATCAGTTATCCACTTAAGAAAACTGAGGAATGTAAGAAATTAATTGAAGGCGCTTTCTAAAGCGTCTTTTATTTTATGATTTTCACTTGTCCTTCTCTTCTTGGTTTAGTGAATGGTTCCATATCTGGATAACCTAACGCCATAGAAGCAACACCGACGACTTTTTCATTAACACCCCACTTCTTAAGCAAGGCTTTGCCTTCTTCGGTTTCAAAGACTTCTTTGCATCTATGAATCCAACAAGATCCGAGTCCTAATGCGTGCGCTGCGTTAAGCATATTTGTGCACGCCGCAGATGCATCGAGAATACCGATATAGTCAGTCATCGCAAGTTCTGTGTAGAACACTAATATAATCGTAGGAGCGCCATAATAAGCAAGACCATCTCTTCCCATTATTCCAGAAGATAATCTATTGATTAAAGCAATATCTTCTTGATTTTGCACCGCGATAATTAAAGGAGATTGAGTTCCTTTACCAGTAGGTGCGTAAATACCGGCTTCTAAGACTTGTTTGAGTTCTTCATCTGTAATCTGCTGAGTTTTATATTTTCGTATGCTACGACGGCTAATAAGAGCCTTAATGACTTCGTTATCCATATGAATGTCTCCTTATTTTTATTATAGCAAATAAAAAAGAGGATACCCGACCGGTATCCCCTAATTTGTTTTTTATTATGCGGCGACGAAGTTCACTTTATAGGATGCAGAGCCAATTGCATATGCATCAAAGTATGAACTGTAACCAGCAAATGTGTAGACAGAACCACTGACAGTCATTGTCATGCAGCTGTATGAAGAATTGTATGTCCATACGTTGCTTGGTGTGCTCGTGGTTGTGCCGAAGTATGGATATGAACCACTGACGTAGATGTATAAGTAGGTCTTTGTTCCATTCTTTGTGTAGTAGAGGTTTTGTCCGCTACCATTGGCTTCAAAGTAAACGGAGACACCACTTGATTTTGTGGTTGTGGTCTTTCCATAGTAGGAAGTCATTGTGCCTGTGTAGTAGTAGTTTTTAGATGATCTTGTGAAATACATCTTATAGGCTTTACCGTTTTCAAAGTGATAACTTGAAGATGAAGAACCACCACTGGAAGCGGCTGTAACTGTAACTGTACATGTTGCACTAGCGGTACCGCATTTTGCGGTGATTGTGGCTGTACCTGCTGCTTTAGCAGTGACTGTACCACCACTAACTGTTGCAACACTGCTATTGCTTGTGGACCATGTGACTGTGCCACTTGCTGTAGCGGTTAATGTACCTGTATTACCAACAACTAATGAGAGTGAGGATTTGTTTAAGCTCACGGAATCGGTTGTTGTGGATCCACCAGAAGAGGATGAACTACCGACGACAAATGTCACGGAACCTAAATATGCACGTTTGGCAGATGTGGCAACACCAAAGCTAGAAACTGATGTTGCACTGCTGAATGTGTATGTGTAGTCACTACCAACTGTAATACCAGTCTTAACAGAGGAACCATTGACACTGAGTGTTAATGTGCCGGTGTCAGATCCGTATTTTGTGGATGTGAGTTTAATGGCGGTAACATTTGATTTTGCAGCGGTGACTGGGACAGCGGTGAAGCTACCAGCATAGCTGCTTGTACCGAATTTTAATCCGGATTTGCCTTTATAAACTCTGCTCACGGAGGAGACGGAATTGATTAAAGCGTTGGATGAGACAGCGCTGCTTAAGAATGTGCTTGTTGTTAATGCAGAAGAGCTGTCACTTGTTGCGGTGGCGAAGACGACTGCGTATTCGCTACCTGTGGTAGAGGATGAACCACCAGAGCTTGAAGATGTGACTGTGACTGCACATGTTGCGCTAGCTGTGCCACATTTTGCTGTGATTGTTGCGCTACCAGCTGCTTTAGCAGTGACTGTACCACCACTAACTGTTGCGACTGAGGAGTTACTTGTTGACCATGTAACTGTACCAGAAGCTGTAGCTGTTAATGTTGCGGTGTTGCCAACTGTTAAAGATAAAGATGATTTGTTTAAAGAAACGGAATCGGTTGTTGTGGAACTACCGGAAGTTGTGCTTCTTGTAGCCCAGTTCCATTTTGAGGAACCCCAGCAGCAATTTGCTAATTCTGGGTAGTCAATAAATGGATTTCTGTTGCCTTGATAGACGGCGACTTGTTCGTTTCTCTTTGCTTCCATGGTGTCGACTGGGTCACTATTGTTCCAGTTCATGAGCATTGTCCATGCTGCGGATTCAGAGGAAGCGCTGACTAAGTTTAAGATAGATAATTTTGAGGTTGCGAAATAGGAGGAAGATCCACTTCCGTTTGTACTCGCATAGCTACCGAAAACTGCGGAGACTGAGTAGGAATTGTAATGTGTATACACGTAGAAGACGATTCTTGCTACGTCACCTTTTACTGAATCGATTGGTTCAAAGACACTACCGCTAAGGTATCCGCCTAAGGCATATGTTGTATTTGTGCCTAATTTGGAATAGACCTTGTAGGAGTCTCTGTTAGAAACTGTACCATAAAGGTTGTTGTTTCTTGTGGAATTGATTCTAACTTCCGTTGGTCTCAAGTGGTGCATATCAGATCCACCACCTGTGGTGCCCCATAATTGGGTGCTAGAACCTGATGGAGTACTTAAGGATTGACACCAAACGTGTTCACGATTGTATCCACCAGATGTGTTACCGGCTGTGGCTGCCCAAGCATTTGGCCATTGAACGCCAGAATAGAAATCACGGAGATATCCACTGACTTTTGTACCGCTTGAGTTATACCATTGGTCGGTGTTTTGTTGGTAAAGATTCTTACCATTGTCGTCATAAGTTGTGTATGTCTTATGAGTGCTTGTGATTAGGTCGTGCAATTGACCTAAGAGTTGTGTGCCGCTATATGCGGTACTGCTTGAAGAATAATAAGAGGAAATCGATGTTGAATAACTACCGACAGAGGCGTCCGCCAATTGGACTTTGCTAGTATTATGTTGTGCGGCAGCAAACAAGATCGATGCAGCGCCCAAGCCTAAAAACATGGCGCCAAGAAATTTTGGAAATTTCGTATGCATTTCTCCTTATAATGCTTGTTGACTTTATTATTTCGCACCGGAAAAGCTATTTCAATATTTTTTATTTATAAATAAGTAATTGCATATATTATAATGATTTCGTTAAGAAAAAACTTATGCGTGATTACGGGTATTGCTATAAGGTGCTTTTAAGGGTCGTCGTAGACGGGGAACCTTTTAACAACGCTGTTCAGTCGCTTTTAGGCGATAATTTTAACAATGATTTGGACCCAAAATTGAAGTCCACAGTTTATGCTGTTGTAGGATGTACCTTAAGACATATTTATGTTTTAAAGGAAGTTATCAGTAGACAATATAGAGATATCTCGGAAGAAAAAATGCTTCTTTTAGCATTAGGAATCGCTAACAAATTATTCGCTAAAAGATTAGATAAAATTAAGCTCAATCAGTTCATCGTCAAGGAGACCGGACTCGCTGGCGCACCGATGTTTATCGAATGCTTCCAAGATCCAAAGAACTTGATTCCAGATGATATCAAATACGGCACCACAAAGTATTACTCACTCCGTTATAACATCCCAGAATGGGTTGTGGATATGTGGGCCGCTCACGGTGGCGATTTAGTGGCTAAAAAACTCTACCACTGCTTAACCAATAGACCAGAGAATCTCGTAAGAATTAATGAATATGTTATTGAGCCAGAAGATTTCTATCATAACCACAAAGACTTCGTTCCTTTCAATAATGACAATCTCATCGCTCAATATCGTAAAGATACACCAGTAAAGAAACATCCATGCATTCTTGAAGGAGAGGCATTAAGAATACCTCTTGCCTATAGAAGAATGTGTAAATATTTGAGTTTTGAATTAAAGAAGAAAACTATTATTTTTGCCAGTGGCACAAATCATATCTTAGAAGAATTCTATGCTCATATGGGTCCCGCTTTTAAAGCCCAATATATTTCAGGTCATCATGGCCACACCGATGAAATTACTGATGTCATTAAGAAATATGGAATGACAGATATTGATTTAGTGGAAAAAGATTATGAACACTTAGGTGAAGTAATTGATGAAAAAGCTCATACATTCTTTGTTTGTCCAAGAAGTTCATTCTTGCTAGGTTTATACGAAAGAGCGGATCACTTCTTAAGAGTGCATAAAGAAGACATACCAGTTATCGCAGAAAGAGAATATAAGACATTAGAGGAAGCTTCCAAATATGTTGAAGATGGCGGAGAACTCATCTATTTTGTCACCACTTTCTGCAACGATGAATGTCGTAAAATCACAAAGAGATTTATCAAAGAACATCCAGAATATGAACATATTGCAGAAAAGCAAATGTTCCCATTTGATAAATATCAAACTATGCTCTACTTCTCCGTGTTTAAGAAGAAGGATTAATAAATATGAAAGAATTCAAATTAACAAATGGAATCAAAGCGCCTGCGCTTGCTTTTGGCACGTGGTTAATTCCAAACGACAAAGCTGCGAACTGTGTGCGTATGGCTATTGAAGCTGGATATCGTCACATCGATACCGCGCAAGCATATGGAAATGAAGTTGGCGTCGGTCAAGGCATCAGAGATTCCGGAATTAAAAGAGAAGATATCTTTGTCACCACCAAAGTTATGGCGGAATATAAATCCTATAAAGAAGTAAAAGAATCAATTGATTTTTCGCTTCAAAGATTAGGTTTAGATTATGTGGATTTGATTTTAATCCACTGCCCACAACCATGGGCGGAATTCCGCGGTAAGAAAAGATACTTCAAAGAAAATATCGAAGTATGGAAAGCTCTTGAAGATGCTTATAACGAAGGCAAAGTTAAATCAATCGGTGTCAGTAACTTCTTAAATGATGATATGCAAAACATCTTTGACCACTGCCGTATTAGACCAATGGTCAATCAAATCTTATGTCATATCGGTAACACACCAATCGATGTCATTAAGTTTGATCAAGAAAATGATGTTGTTGTGGAAGCCTATTCCCCTATCGCTCATGGTGCTGCCCTCAAAAATAAGACCATTGCAAAGATGGCGGACAAGTATGGCGTGTCCATTGCACAGCTTTGTATCAAATACACATTGCAATTAGATACAATTTCAATTCCAAAAGCATCCAGCAAAGAACACATTGAAGACAATGCAAAACTTGATTTTGAAATCAAAGAAGAAGATATGTTAGAACTATTAAAACTCAACGAGTTCAATTATGGAGTTGATGCTTTCTGGCCAGTATTTAGAAAAAAGAACAGGGTAAAATAGTATGGAAAACACGTTAGATTCAAAAATCATCAGATGTAGATACGGTTCAGAAGATAAAGTCATAAAAGACTATTCTTGTTTCGGATGGACTATTGCTAGCAAAACATTATTGAATAGATTTGGTAATCCACTACCTGTTGATGCAAGAATATCAGAAGATGACAAAAGAGAGAAATGTTCTTGGGAATTAACATTCAAAAGATTTGTTACTCCTGATAAAGCTCAAAAATTATATCTATTAGAGAATGAATATGATTCGTTAACCATTGCCAACACTTCTTTCGGTAGAGGAAGAATAACGGGTGCGGTGTTTTTAACACTTGCTAGTATCGTTTCTTTTATAACTTATGGTTCTTCGTTTTACAGAACAACAAATGAATTTGAAGCAACAACTACACTTACTACAATGTTTTTGATTTTTGGGCTTGCTTTTGCAGGAGGGCTCGCGGCTGTCCTTGTTCCTGGAATTTTAAGAGTGAGTAAGGCTGTAAAACAAAACGAAGAAACCGAAAAAGCTAGAAAAGAAATATTGAAAAAAGCTAGAAAAATAATAGAAGAAGAATAAAAGAACCGCTAAAAGCGGTTTTTTCATAATTTGAAATTGAAATTACATTTGCTACAGCAATAGGCATAACCTTTGGATAACATCTTGCTTCCACATCTTGGGCAAAGGTTATTTTCTACTGCATAAGCGATTTCATCTTTGATCTCTTTCTTTATTTGTTTGAGATAAGAGATATTCTCAATATGTTCTTCTTTAGTTACCTTGCTGACCTTACGAGAAATCTTTTTATTAATCTCATCTAAAGTCTTCTTTTGGTATTTGTGTTTATATGGATAAGATTCAATAAATAGGAGTAAGTCATCTAGATTAATGACATTTTCATCACCTAAATATGGTGCGTTGTTTTGCACAAACACCACTACTGGGATGACGTTATATTCACCTTTAAGTATTCTTCCAATGGTAATCGCATGGCTCTTATTTTGTTTTAAAGGATTACTGATTTTGATTTGTTCACCATTGACTTCTTTAATCCAAAATGGAGTGTCTTTTGGAACAGTTATCTTTCCGTAATAGTTTTTCGTTTCGATTACAAAAACACCATAGGGATGAATAAGAATATGGTCAATCTGATGAGTCATCTCTGATTTCTTATTAAGAAAAGTGACATCATTTAAGATGTATTTATATTCTTTAATTTCTTCTAATAAGGAACTAACTAGTTGTTCTCCTTTATCTCCACGACTTTGTTTAGACATAACTATTTACAAAAAGAAGTGCTCATTGAGCACATCTTAATTTTCTTCTCCTTCAATAAGTGGAGTGTCATCTTCAGAAGTTAACTCAGATGGATTGCTGGTTTTAATCGCATCAAATTTTGATGTAATTCTTCCCACTCTCTTATCGAGTTTTTCTCTGCTATTGGAAGCTTTTTCAAGTTGAGAGGAGAATTGATCCCATTCTCTTCCAAACATTTCAAAGTCTTTTCCGAGCTTAGAAAGTTGTCTAGAAATCTCTTGTACATTCTTCGCTCTTTCCACCTCAATGCGAACCATGTTGATTGTGTATAAAATGGATGGAAGTGTGCTTGGGGAAGTTAGGACAACACGTTGTGCGCGTGCATAATCCACTGCGTCTTGGCAGTTTTGGAAAATGAAAGCAAAGACACCATCGTTAGGAATAAACATAATCGCATTTTGTGCGGTCTTGCCTTCGACGATGTATTTATCTTTAATCGCAGTAATATGTTTCTTCACACTACCTGTGAAGTCTTTGGTGAGTTTTTCAATCTCTTCTTTATCTGTGCTTTCAAAGATACGGCTATAGTCTTGGAATGGGAACTTAGAATCAATACAAATCATCTTGTTTGGTTCAGGCATGAACACCACTGCATCCGCGCGGACATCATCCCCATCTTTCACTTTCTTCATTGTGTATTGTTCTTGGTAGCAGCCAATTGTGTCACCAAAGACATTATGAAGAACCATGGATAATTGATATTCGCCATATTGTCCACGGGATTGGTTTCCCTCTAAAACATTCTTCAAAGAAACGACATCTTTAGATAATGTTTCAATATTCTTTTGGGCGTCATCAATAGCTTGAAGTCTTTCTCTTACCTGGGCCATTGATTCAGAAGTACCTTTAAAACCTTCTTGGAGTTTTTCATCAACTTTCTTATTGATGTCATTTAAACGATTAACCATCGTTTCATTTAATGAATCAAATCTCTTATTTAAATCTTCGGTAATACCGGATTTGAATCTATCTAATTTTTCATTATTTTCATTAGATTGTTTACCGAGTAATTCATATGATTTACTCATCTCTTTGGACACTGCGAGTTCAACATTCATTTTCATTTCTTTAGAAAGATTATCAAGTTGATTGCTTAAAGCACCGATTTCTTTTAAATCGATAACAGGCGCTGGTTGATCGCTTGGTGCTTGTGGTTTTCTTTTTAAAAGCACAACAATAACAACCACTAATGCAATGAGCACAATGCTAGAAATAATTAAACTAATAATACCTAATACCAAAAAGCTGTCTAATATCATAAAAAATACCTCGTATTACAAATACAATTCTACATTATTTAGATGCAAATATTGATTATAAAATAACAATAAATTTAATTTTGTCGCCTTCTTGCACAGCTTGAATTTTGCCTTTGTGTAATTCGACGATTTGTTTAGAGATGGATAGTCCAATACCAGTACCCGCAACCTTGGCTTTTGGATCGCGATAGAAGCGTTCAAATAATTGGTCAACATTTATTTCATTATCTTTAGGTAATGTATTAGCAAATGTGATTTCCACTTGTTTCTTGTTCTTCTTAAGTGTCACATCGAAATCGCCATGTTCTTCACAATACTTAAGAGCGTTATCAAAGAAGATATAGAATAATTCATTAATCAAATATCTATTACCATAGAGCATAACGTTCTTTTCAATGTGTTGAGTTAACACCAAGTGTTTGCTCTTAAATGACGCTGCAAAAGCTTCGATGGATTCTTCCGCTACTTCACTGATATTAAAGTTATCCATTTCATAACTTGAGGTATTATCTTCTTCAAGTCTTGCGGAAGTTACTAATTGATTAGTCATCTGAGTGAGATTTTGAATTTGATCTTTAATAGATTTAGTCCACTCACTTTGACCGTGATCCATTTCAATAATTTCAACATCTGTAGAAATAATTGTTAAAGGAGTTTTTAATTCATGCGAAGCATTAGTAATAAATTCTTTCTGGTTTTTATAAGCTTTTTCGTTAACTCTTAAAACAATACGAGACATGACTAAGATAAGAACGAAAATAAGGGCATAAGCCACCACTGCAACGACAAAAGAGCCATACATGGAAACAAAGGCTTGGTGTCTATTTCTATAAACATCAATGATTGCTATTTTGGTAAGACTATCAACCTTTGCTTTTTTGTAACGATAACTACCAATTTTGTCGTAGTTTTTTGTTCTATTGTAATAAGTGATAATAAGTTCTTTACATTCTTGATCATTCAAAGGGAATTTCGCAACAAAGTCTTGTATGGTTCCATCTTCCGCCACTGTTGCGTAGATAAAATCTTCTTGAATGAATTCATCTGTCTTTTTAGGGTCAGTACCTTCTCCAGGATTGGGTTCTCCACCAGGACCAGGAAAATCATTTATATCTCTTTTTAATACTTCAGTAAGTTGGTGTCTGGTGCTATTTTCAATAGCATAAAAGTTCGAAAAATTAATGGTCATGATGACCGCAGACATGACAAAAAAGATAGATATCATGGAAATGAGTATGAATTGTAATCTAAGTTTTTTAATCATTTGAATACTCCAAGTAATATCCTTGATACCTTATGGATTTAATCTTGGTTTTGGAATGGATGGATTCAAGTTTCTTTCTAATATAAGAAATGAAAACCCAAACATTTTCGCTCGTTGTATAAGCTTCAATATCCCAAGCATTTTTTGTGATGGTATCTAATGATACAATTTTAGCACCACTTTTCATAAGAATGGACATTATTTGAAGTTCTTTATTCATTAATGTAACTTTTTCTTCGTTATTGGAAAGCACCGCGTTTTGTAAATCAAGTTTAAGGTCACCAAATGAAACGGTTGTTTCTTCGCTCATTTGTGGTGTTCTACGAAGTAGAGCGCGGATTCTCGCTAATAACTCATCAATAATAAATGGTTTGGATAAGTAGTCATCAGCGCCTAAATCAAGTCCCGCAACTTTATCTTCTGTTGTGGACTTCGCAGTTAATAACAAAACTGGTGTTTGATTCTTACTAGATCTAATCTGTTTTAAAACTTCTAAACCATTAATCTTTGGAAGCATGATATCTAAGATAATCAAGTCATATTGGAATTGATTGATAAACATCAAAGCTTCTTCACCATCAAAAGCGGAATCCACAATATAGGAATTCCTTTTAAGCACAGTGGTTAAAGCTTTGTTTAGTTGTTCTGTGTCTTCGACTAATAAGATTTTCATGATGTTATCTTACTAATTATAACTTAGATAAACCTTAAATATTTTAAGGAAAGTACATTTTTTCGTTTATCCTTAGTTGATACTTATTCAGTTTTAGTTTTTAATATAAAAGACTAAAATAAACAAAAATGAAGTTGCCAAGTAAAGAAAAACTAAAGAAATATCTAAAGATATTAATCGTCCTATTAGTGGTCGCCACTATAAGTGTCGTTTTATATTTTGTCTTGAAACACTTCGGTTTAACTGATGTTCAAAAGCTCAAAGGTTTCTTGAAGTCAGTCGGTCCATGGGCGGTTATCATCTATATCTTATTACGTGTATTCGCAACTATCTTTTTATCTTTCGTGCCTGCGTGTAGTATGGCATTTGATTTATTATCAATCGCCACATTTGATTATTATCCACCAATAGTCATCTTCTTAATCTGCTTTGCATCTGTGGTTATTACTTCAGTAATTATGGATCTAATTGGTAGATTTGGTGGTAACAAAGCCATTATCAAAATCTTAGGAAGAGAAGATTATGAGGAAGCTATCGAATTAGTTCAAGAAAAAGGTCTTGTCTATGTTCCAGTCATGTACCTCCTTCCAATCTTCCCTGATGATGCGATTTGTATGGTGAGCGGCGCCACAAAGATGAACTTCTGGGTTCACTTATTAGAAATCATTCTTTGCAGAGGTATCGGCTGCGCCACTATCGTCTTCGGTTTGCAAATCATTCCACAAGACTTAGTGGATAATCTCAAAGCCTTCAACTGGGTATTTATTGGTAACAACATTATTGAATATATCCGTCTCTTGGTGCTCATCGTCGCGTACTTAGGATTATTGTTCTGGTTTACTAGAAAGATTGATAAGTGGTTGACTAAATTCTTGAAAAAGAGAAAAGAAAAAGCCCAATTAGCCAAATAAGCAGGAAATCAAATCCTGCTTTTTAATTCGGTATTTTTGATAGTTTTTTAATTAATTGTTGATATATTCTCATATTTTGTATTAGACTTATACGCAAGAAATCCAAAGTATGAAACACGCATTTTATTACTTTTATAGCTATTATTTCCCAAAACATAATCAATGATGTCTTGGCTTTTTAGCTATTAGGTGTTGTTGATTAAGAATTCAAACAGCACCGAAAAGAAATATGGATATTGAAGTTTGGTGCTAACAACATCAAACTTTTTATTTTTATAGGTTTAGCAAAGGAGACAAAAATATGAAAAAGACTAAACTCGCACTACTCACCTTACCTCTCATTCTCTTATCCATTACTGGATGTGATAGAGCTAGGTGGCACATTGGCATTTGCCAATTAATCAGACATGCCGCTCTAGATGCCGCAACTCAAGGATTTATGGATGCCGTCAAAGAAGAACTCGGCGCAGCAAATGTCAAATTTGACTTACAAAATGCTGCTGGTGATTCAGGCACATGCGTTACCATTTCTAATTCATTTGTTAGCAAGAATAAGGATCTTATCATGGCAAACGCAACACCAGCCTTACAAGCTGCTGCAAACACCACCAAATCAATTCCTATATTAGGAACATCAATTACTGAATATGGTGTGGCCTTAGGAATCAATGATTTTAGTGGTACAGTCGGAGGCAACATCTCTGGTACAAGTGACTTAGCACCACTCAGTGAACAAGCACAAATGGTTGTAGATGTCTTCCCAACCGCAACAAAAGTTGGATTGCTCTACTGTTCCGCAGAAGCAAACTCTTTATATCAAGTTCAAGTCGTTGAACAAGAGTTACAAGCCAAAGGCTTATCCACAACTAGAATGTCATTCGCTGATAGCAATGATATTAGCCAAGTCTTGAATGGTTCAATTAGTGATATTGATGTCTTATATATTCCAACAGATAACACTGCTGCATCATGCACAAGCACAATTAACTCTATTTGTTCTTCTCATAATATTCCAGTTGTTGCTGGTGAAGAAGGTTTATGCAAAGGTTGTGGCGCAGTCACATTATCAATTAGCTATTACAACTTAGGTGTTAAAACTGGTCAAATGGCGGTTGAAATTTTAAGAGATGGAAAAGATATTTCCACTATGCCAATCGCTTATGATGAAAATCCTGTGAAGAAATATAATCCTCAAATTTGTGAACAATTAGGTATCACAGTTCCTGATGGTTATGTCCCAATCGAATTATGATTTCGTATTTGCAGTCATTACCAGGTGCGCTTTGTTTAGCGCTTATATGGTCTGTCATGGCCATCGGTGTCTTCATCACATTTAAAGTCTTGAATGTCGCTGACTTAACAGTTGATGGATCGTTTGCCACAGGTGGTATCGTCTCTGTTGTTATTATGGCTAACGGAGGCCACTTTGCACTTGCATTATTAGCAGGTTTTGGTGCTGGTTTATTGTGTGGATTAGTAACAGGTCTTCTCTACACAGGTTTAGGCATTCCACCTATCTTAGCAGGTATCTTAACTCAACTAGCATTATGGTCAATCAATCTAAAGATTGCTGGAGGTAAAGCTAACCTTGCAGTGAATGCCAGAGTCACACCAGTACTTGTTTCTCAATTAAATATTTATAACAGCTTATGGATATTGGCGATTATCCTTGTCGCAGTAGCCGGTTTACTCTACTTATTCTTTGGTACAGAACTCGGTGCTTCAATAAGAGCAACAGGAAATAATCCTCATATGTCTAAAGCTCAAGGTATCAACACTAAATTCAATATCGTGTTAGGCCTTATGATATCCAATGGTTTAGTCGCTTTTAGTGGCGCACTTCTCGCTCAATATCAAGGCTTTGCTGATATTAATATGGGAAGAGGCGCGATTGTCATCGGCTTATGCGCGGTGGTTATTGGTACCGCAATCTTCTCCAAAGTATCTCCAAATTTCTTAGTGAGATTATTATCTGTCGGTGCAGGATCTTTGATTTATTACATTGTTTATCAAACAGTCGTCTTTATCGGTTTAGATACAGATTTATTAAAGATGCTCGCCGCAGTCATTGTTGCTTTGTTCTTAGGTATTCCATATTTACAAAAGACTATTGTTCCTCGCGTTAAAAAATGGAAAAAGAACAAAGAACTGCTTAAGGAGGGTAGTAACGTATGATCGAATTAAAAGGTATTCGCAAAGTTTTTAACCCTGGAACAAGCAGTGAAACTATTGCAATTAATAATCTCAACTTGAAATTAGAATCAGGCGACTTTATCACAGTCATCGGTGGTAATGGCGCAGGAAAATCAACATTACTCAATATCGTCTCGGGTTCCTATGAAGCGGATGAGGGCTTAATTTTATTAAACAATAACGATGTCTCCCGTTTACCTGAATATAAAAGAGCCCCTTATTTTGGAAGAGTGTTCCAAGATCCGATGATGGGAACCGCAGCCGATATGACAGTGCTTGAAAACTTATCACTCGCTTTCCGTAGAGGAGTAAGACGTTCCTTGTTCAGATGGAGCTGTCATGTTACTGATAAAGAATACTTTGTTGAACAATTAAAGACTTTGGGATTAGGTTTAGAAAATAGACTTAATGAAAAGGTTGGTTTGCTCTCTGGTGGACAAAGACAAGCCTTAACACTTTTGATGGCGACAATTAGAAGAGAGCCATCTCACCATATGATAAGAAGAGACTATATTCGCTTCTATGATGGTGACAAAAAAGTAGCTAAAGAAGAGTTCGATAACGCTTTTAAAAAAGCTAAGGAAGAATTCAAGAACAAGAAAGCAGAAATCAAGAATTTATCTTTAGATAAAAATGAAAAGAAAGCAAAGCTCAAGGAAGCCTATCTTGAATTTGATAAAAAGGTTAGAGTGTTCGACCTTACTAAACCTGTTCTCTTATTAGATGAACACACCGCTGCGCTTGATCCAAAAACCGCAGCGAAGGTTTTAGAAATCACTGATGAGATTGTCAAAAAGAACAGTTTGACCACTATCATGATTACTCACAACATGAAAGATGCAATTAAATATGGTAATCGTCTTGTGATGATGAGTAAGGGAAATATCGTCGCTGATATATCTGGAGAAGAAAAGAAAAAACTGACGATCGAACAATTGTTAGAAATGTTCAACACCGCCAGTAATGATATGCTTTCTGACTCCGCAATATTAGGAGACTAATTATCGTATTAGTTTAGATAATCCTCTAAATACACGGCCATTGGCTAAATCCAAAATGCCTTTGGCCTTTTTATATGGAAGAACTCCACTCGATGAGAAGGACAAACTTCTTAAACAATTCACCAAAACCATTCTCTTGAGGAAGTATCCGGTTTTGATTTGTCTTTGTCTTTCTTTTTCATCTTTGATTTTCTTCGCATCTTTAATGATTTTATTTCCGACATCAAGCATCTTGTTCTTCGCAATCTTGCCGAAGAAAGATTTAAACTCACAAATTGGAGTTTCTAATGTATATGGTTTCTTCGCTGGTTTATATTCTTCTACTTCATAACCAATGAGTTTTTCAAAGTCAGATTTTTCTAAATCTCTTAAATGTTCAGGATGGAAATATTTCTCTTCTTCTTTAGAGGAAGATAGTTTCTTTCCTTTTAATGAAATAGTCACTGATTCGACATCTTTATTCACGTGTTCGCTTAAATAGATGACATAGTCACCATCTTCTAAGACGTCTTCACCAGTTTTTCTATCATAAACAAGCAAATCAGCGATTTTTATTTTTAATTTGATTATTTGCTTATTTTTCTTATTTAAAGCGATTCTCGCGTATGTTTTGAGTTCCTTAATTGGACGATAAATCTTACTATCTACTTTTCCGACATAAATTTGAGCCACTGCATCGACATTTCTATTGCTATCATTAACCGCGGCAAAAGAGACATCGATATCTTCTTCGTTCACTTTAACTTTCAAATCTTCAAAATGATATTTGCCATATGTGAGACCATAACCAAATGGGAAACTCACATATTTCTTTGCACTGGAATAATAACGATATCCAACATAGATTGATTCTTTATATAACTCGATTGGTGTAACTGCGTATTCTTCTCCAAAAGGAACATCTTCATATTTTTCTGGCCAAGAGAAAGCAAGGTGTCCAGAAGGAGAAACTTCCCCAAAGAGGAGTTTCACAAGTGCTTCACCACCATATTGACCTGGGAGATTCATATATAACATAGCGTCGATATTCTCTTTACAAGGAATTTCAAATGGTGCACCACCGTACATGACAAAGACAATCTTCTTTTTGAGTTCAACGAGTTTTTCAAGAAGATGAATTTGACTCTCTTCGAGTTTCATGTTGTCACGATCAAAGCCTTCGGATTCTGCGAGGTCAGAAAGACCACCGAAGAAGATGATGACATCGCTTTCTCTAGCGAGGTTTATCGCTTCTTGTTCTTGAATTAAATTGAGGATTTGTGAACCCACAGTGTAACCACGGGCAAAATCATATTGGACACCAAAGTTATTAAATGCGGTGATATTATCCACTAAATCATTCGCAGCGATTAATGCGGAACCATTTCCTTGGAAAGTGATATTGGCGAATAAATCACCAATAACGCAATATCTCTTATCTTTATGAAGTGGTAATAAATCATCATTGTTTTTCAAAAGCACTGCGGATTTAATCGCCGCTTCTAATGCCACTTTCTTAGATTCTCTAAATACTTCTTTAGAAGGCTTATCTGTAACGCGTGTCTTTTCAATGGCTTCTAATAATCTAGTGACTGATTCATCAACAGTCTTTTCTAAGATCATCTTGTCGTGAACACCATCGACAATCTTTTTGATATTTTCTTTAACTCCACCAGGCATTTCTAAATCTTGTCCGGCATTTAAAGAAATATCTCTATTGACCATTCCACCCCAGTCAGTGACAGTTAATCCTTGATAGTTAAATTTCTTTCTTAATCTATCCATAAGGAGATAAACATTCTCACTAGCAAATGTACCATTGATTTGGTTATAACTTGTCATTACCATTCCAGGATTTGATTCACGAATTGCAATTTCAAATGGTTTCAAGTAAATTTCATTTAAAGCGCGTAAATCAACAACGGAATTACCGACATATCTCCACTTCTCTAAGTTATTACAGGCATAGTGTTTCATACAGGCTAAAACCTTTTCTGATTGGACACCATTGATGTAATTAGAAGCGAGATATCCAGCAAGAAGCGGATCTTCACTTAAATATTCAAAGTTTCTTCCACATAATGGATTTCTTTTGATATTAATTCCTGGACCTAACAAAGCATTAACATCGTAATAACGACACTCTAAAGCGATTTGTTTTCCAACTTTATAAAAGAGTTCATTATCCCAACTTGCGGCAATTGCGCTTCCACATGGAAAACATGTTGCGGGTAATGTTTTAACAGTTCCGTTAAAGCCATCTGACGCTCCTTCTTTACGGACGCCATTAGGACCATCGCTCATGGTGAAAGAAGGAATATCAAAAGCTTCAATTGGTCTGGTGCACATATTTGCGTAGCCAACCAATAAGGATGCTTTATCAAATAAAGTTAAGTGTTCAAGAATATATTTCTTATCCATAGATGTAGATACAAAACCCCCACCCATAGGCAGGGGTCTTAATATATATTAAAGCTTTTCGACGCTTTCTTGAAGAACCATCTTTGATAAGTTCTTCGCTTTGCGACCAGGTTTGAGTACTCTTTCACCTGGCTTGATTGCGCCGACAGGACAGACAAGTCCGCATAATAAGCAACCAACACATTTATCTTTATTACATGTTGGACGACGGTTTTCTTTATCCCATTCCATAGCTTGGTGGGCACCATCATAACAGGAGATCACACATCTACCACAGCCGACACACTTGTCATTATTGATTTCTGGATAGACTTTATAGTCTCTATCGAGTTCTTCCGCTGGAATGATGTTCTTATTTGCAAGACCAACTAAGTCTTCTAATTTATCAACACCTTGTTCATCCATATAATGCATTAAGCCGTTCTTCATATCTTCAACGATACGATAGCCATATTGCATAATACCGGTTGTGACTTGTAAATTCTTACAACCTAATAAGATGAATTCCGCAGCGTCTTCCCAAGTTTCGATACCACCGATACCGGAGATTTCAACATCCTTGAGTTGAGGATGTGTTTTCATTTGTTGAATGAATCTTAAAGCTACTGGTTTAACAGCTTTACCGGAATAACCAGAAATAGATGATTTGCCATTGATGATTGGTAAACCAACTTTCTTATCTAAATCAACATTGATAATTGATTTGATTGTGTTAATGGCAGCGATACCATCCGCACCACCTTCGATAGAGGCGATTGCAGGAACACACATATCAGTAATATTTGGTGTCATCTTTGCCATAAATGGAAGTTTGGTACTTCTTCTTACCGCGGCGCAGTATTTCTTACATAATTCAGGATTACTACCAACGTCACTACCCATCGCATGAGATGTCATTTGAGGACAGGAGAAGTTAAGTTCAATCATATCCGCACCGGCTTCGGTAACGAGTTTAGCAAGTACTTCCCAGTCTTCTTCATTACTACCCATGATGGAAGCAATCAAAACTTGATTTGGGAATTCTTTCTTTAATCTTCTTAAATCTGCGAGGTTTTCTTCTAATGAATGCTCTGCGATTTGTTCCATGTTTTTAAAACCAACGAATGGTTCTGCTTCTTTTGTTAAAGCATCAAAACGTGGAGAGACTTCATCAATTAAATAATGTTTTGGACCAATTGTCTTAAAGACAACACCACCCCAACCTTCTCTATATGCTTTCGCACACATGTCATAACAGTTACCAACTGGAGAAGATGACAAACAGAATGGATTAGGGAATTTCACACCCATGAAGGTAATGGATAAATCTTTCTTAACCATTATTTTTTACCTCCTAAAAATCTTTTCACCTCGAAGGCGACTTCTTTACCAGAACGGACACCCCAGACAACAGTCTTTTCACCATGACCAATATCACCAGCGAAGAAGACGTTTGTATCAGGTACTCTTACGCCTTTAGCGTTGATTTCGCCTTTTTCAAGTTCAACACCTAAGTTTTCAACATTTGGACTTTGTCCAACCGCTAAGATGATGAGATCAGCTTTAACTTTTAATTCAGCTGGAATAACTCTATGTTTGAATTTGACAATGCCACCTCTAGCCACTGCCACTGGGACATAGCCATCGATAATTGTGACGCCTTGTTCTTGGGCATTTTCGAGTTCTTTCTTGCTGGCTTTAAATTCAGAGAATTGTTCATAAACAACATCTGTGACATGTGGGCAACCTAAGAGTTTGAGTGATGTGACGACATCCATTGCGACGTCTCCACCACCAACAACTAAGACATTTTCTGGAACTTTAACATTGCCTTTCTTGTCTTTACATTTCTTTAACCAATCAACCGCTTTAATGACTTTGCGGTTATTTTCAAACATTGGAAGCATCTTACCTTCGCTATAGCCAACAGCGATGATAACTGCATCGTATTCTTTTCTTAATTCTTCAATCTTGATATCTTCACCAACTTTTGTGTTAAGGACAATATCAACACCCATTTCAACAATGCGTTTGATTTCCTTATCAACGATTTGATTTGGTAAACGGTATTCTGGAATACCATATCTTAGATATCCACCAGCCTTGGCTTCTTTTTCATAAATGGTCACTTGATAACCATCTTCTGCGAGTTTTGCAGCAGCGGTTAAACCAGCTGGGCCAGAACCAATAACTGCGACTTTCTTACCATTTGGTTCTTTGACTTCAACGATATCCATCTTCAAGGCATCTTCGAAATCTGTGATGTAGCGTTGAATGAGTCCAATTTCAATTGGTTTATCAATACCACTTCTAGAACAACCGGCCTGACAATATCTTTCAGTTGGACACACTCTTGCGCATATCGCACCTAAAATATTATTGATACGGACGGTTTCTGCCGCCCCTTTGACGTTTTTAAAACGTAAGGAACGAATAAATTTAGCAGGATCAGTTCCCGCTGGACAACTTGATGAACATGGAGCGTCTAGACATAGCAAACATCTGCTTGCTTCTTCCATGACTAAACGTGGCGAAAAGCCAACTTCATATTCTTCTCTGTACTTCTCGGACATTATGTTTTCCTCCACAAAAAGTATTAAGAAATATTCTTAAGTTCATTTTAGCAAAGGAATAATTTAAAAGGAATAAATAAAAAAGCCATGCTTATTGATTCATGGCTTCTAATAAAATAACTAATTCTCTCGGGGTGATAATTATTTGTTTTGAATTTTTGAAATCATCAATGTTGTTTGTGACGATATATCCAACATTGAATATTTTTGCAGTTTCATCTATAACAGCATCTTCATAATCTTCAATATTAGATCGTAAACAATATTCGCAAACAGATTTTAAACAAGGAAGTGTTTCGAATTGTTCCATGATTATACGAAGGATTCTTCTTTTTTCGGTTTCAGAGGAAACATATTTTCGAAGGATGTAATAAATATCAGTGATTTGTTTTGAAGATATATATCCTTCAATTGTTTCATTAGCGACATATCTCATTAGTTTCTTTTGATTTTTAAAATCATCACGACAAGTGATTGCGTCAATAAGAACATTTGTGTCAAATAATACTTTCATAATTATTCTCTATCAATATCATCAAAAGATGCGTTTGCAGGAAGCACATTTAAAATCGATTCCATATCTATTAATCTTTTTTCTTTAGATGGAGATGTCACAAAAACAACCTTACCTCTAAATGTAACGTTAATTTTTTCTTCTTGTGCCACTTTTAAATACTTTCCAAAATTTCTTTTGAATTCAGTTGCAGTAATTGTACACATAACTAATCCTCCAATCGCACATTTAGAATATCACGAATTGTGCTATTAATCAATTCAGAGCACAAAAAAAGAGCCGCTCTTAAGAACGACTCTTCCTTATAAGTTCAATTACTATTTGTAGGAAACTGTAATTTTAACGGAACCTTTTTGTGTGCCTTCCATGGTTATACCACCAGCAGACATCTTTGCGGACATGTCCATTTTTTCTTCCATTAAAACCATGTAACCATATTTGTCGAATTTCGCTTTTTCTGAACATTTGTTGTATTTGTATTCGACATTTGCTGTAGTTCCCATTATTTCTTCTTGACCAGAATATGAACCATTAATTGTGGTAACAACGCTGAAATCAGAATAGTATGTCACTTTGTAATCAATTTGTTCTGGAATTCCTTCTGGTCTTTCTTCCATATCAGAGACTTTTAATCCCTTAATGCACATGAGATACTGCTTATCAAAAGCGTGTTCTGTGTCTTCGGTAATCCAACCAGCATCAGACCAAGTGAATTTGACAGAATAATTTTCTTTTTCTGTTGCTTCTTCAGCCATGCCTGTTCCAACCATATCAGAAACATATTTAATTGTCGCTTCTTGATATTGGTGTTCTTCAAGAGCATCAACCTTAGCTTGGAATTTTTCCGCGCTGATTTTTTGAGCGCATGCTGTCAATAGGACTAGTGTTGCGCTGCACATTAAAACTTTGTTTAAAACTTTCATTTGTAAATATTTCCCCCTAAAAGTTCTGTTTATATTTTACCATATAGTAAAGTGAGAACTATATTTTTTTATGTTTCTTTATAAAAGAAAAGAGAGGGCTTTTCCTCTCTTATCTATATGTAATTTTGATATTTGACTCACCACTCTTGGTGCCTCTATATGTTGTATCTCCTGAAACCTGAGTGATGTTTTGATTATATGTTCCCTTTAAAGAAGCTAGATATCCAAACTTGTTAATTGTGATTGTCATTTGAGAATCGATATCCACTGTTCTATTGGCACCCATCATATTATCTACAAAAGTACCATCTTCTTTAATTTTCACAGTTAAATCAGAATAAAACTTGTAACTATAAGATAGTTCTGGGTTTTCTACCCACGATTTAAGACTTTCTAATGAACTAAAGTCATAAATGTATTTTCTTAATAATGAGTCACCATCTTCGACGATCCAAGCGTCTGTATCAGCGTAATGAGTGTATTCTTCAGTTCTCTCTTCAAATCTATTTTGCGCAAAATCACCAGTTCCGACGATTTTCTCTGTCGCATGTATAGTAGCGCCAGAATAGTTTGGTTCTTCGATTTTGGTTAATATTGCATTAAATTCCTCTGCGGTTATTTCTTTTGGATTGTCGTTTTCTTTTTTAGGACCGCAGCCAATAAGTAAGAATAAAGATGAGAGACCAATAAATAAGATATTGATGTTTTTCATATCAATTCCTCCTTGGGCAAATAAAATAACATACACAAATATAAACAAATCAAATTAGTTAGTAAACATCATTAAAACTTGAAAAAAGAAAAGAGGGATTTCTCCCTCTCTTATAAGTGATTACATTGCGTTATAGATTTTGTTCGCCACTGTAATCCAATTTGTGAAATTGCTCTTTGTGGAAGAACCATAACGATAATTGTATTGCATTGGGCAGAAGAGACAAATACCGCAACCGGTTGTTCCTTGTCCGTGTTCTTCGTAAATCACTAATTGTTCCATTGCGTTAAGAACAGCCGTGACTTTAGATGAAGTACTTGAGAATGTACTGTTAGCTTTAATTTTATTCAAAGCTTCTTTTAAATCACGGATTTCAAAACCACTGGATTCACCATATTCATCTAAGCCATATTCTCTGGCTTCTGCAATAAGGTTGCCTAATGTTTGTGTCTTACTGCTATTTGAACCAATGATGGAATTCAAATCAGAAGCAAGGCTTTCAAATACTGTCTTATATGCGGCCATTTTACTTAAATCATAGACGGATTGTGTTTGATCGAAGTATTGTTGCCAACGGCTGCCATAGTAGCTTTGATAAATTTGTTTTTCTTCTTCGATGAATGTATGACCGATGACTGGTAACAAATCCGCACCACTGATGGATGGATTATTGTATAAAGATGGTAACCAAGCATCATAGTCATAACCATAGCCAGCTTCAGATTCTTGTGAACAAAGCATGTAGTTGAAGTTTTCACTATTATAATCAGCGACATCTTGAACCGCCATTAAGCAAGCATCATATGTGATCCAATCTAATTTAGAGGAAATGCCAGCTGAACTTCTTGCGTTTTTGACGGCATTATATAATTCATCTGCAGAAATGGAATCATCACTATATTGTTCATCGAAACAGCAACCGCCCATAGCACCACCATGATTCCACATAATTAAGCCATATTTTGCGGCTTTATAATTTGTTAAACCCCAGGTGACAAATTCTTGTAATGTGGATTGGAGACCCATATTCTTTTTACTTTCTGAAGAAACTTGGGTCATGGTTCTATTTCTAATTTCCCATCTTTGGGATTTGCTGGCGTTAATATTTGATTTAGCCCAACTATTTGCGCCACCGGTTTGAACAACGATGTTGACGTTAGATGGTTGACCGCTAACGGATAAGATTTCATCTAAGTCCATGGAAGCTAAACCAGCTTTACCAGAATTTAAATAGCCTGGGCTATCAGATCCGCTTTCAAGGTCTGCACCACACATATAAATCATGATTGTGGTACCAGAGACTTCGGAAACAGAAACATTACATGTTGCGGTGAAGTTTCCATCAACTGATGTTGCGGTAATAACTGCATTGCCAGTTGTAGAACCTGCAACAAGAGTCATTTGTTGTTGATAACTGGTTGTTTGTGTTGGAGAAGTTAAAGCCACGATACTTGAATTGCTTGTGGTCCAGTTCACTGCTTGATTAGCATATCTGCTTGGGCCGACTGTTGCATAGATTTTTGCGGTACTGCCATAGCTCATATCAAGTGAAGATTGAGACATGGTGATACCTGTTGCAGCAGGATTACCAACACTTATTTCATGTGTTGCTGTCACTGTGGCATTGTTTTTACCTTTCATAGAAGCGGTAATTGTGACCGCA
>JAFZRR010000041.1 GCA_017619815.1 Bacilli bacterium
ATGATTGAACACTATGAACAAAGAATTAAAAATATCAACAAAGCGAATTGCGAATATATCATTTCTCTTTCTAAGGCATTATTTGTGGATCCAGAAGCCTTACTTGAATTAGAAAAACATTATATTGGATTTGCTACTGGTAAAAATGTTTACAATGATGTCAAAGAAACAATTTCCACCCCAACTGATCAACTATCCAAAGAAAAACCTTGGAAATAGTTAAACAGATATTTTGTTTGTATTTATCATAAGAAACACACTTGAAGATGGGTGTGTTTTTATTTTGTCTTATTGATATTGTGCGCTCTTGTGCGTAAAATAATAGACGCGTGATTAAGCAAAAATCACATTAGAAAAAATAATAACCAGGTAGGAGGCTATTATGGCAAAATTGCAACCACATGCCGTAAAACTTATTACGGAAATAGTTGAAAGGTACAAGGATGAACCAACACCTACAATGATGATCCTTGAAGACATTCAAAAGGAATACGGATATATTCCTCTCGAAGTTCAAGAATTAGTCAGTGAATTAACAGGTGTCCCAGTGAGCGACATCTATGGCGTTGTCACATTCTACTCTTTCTTCTCAATGACACCAAAAGGCAAATACATTATTGGTGTCTGCTTAGGTACTGCTTGTTACGTCAAGGGCAGCCAATTAGTGCTTGATAAGTTCTGCGAACTCTTAGGCATTAAACCAGGAGAAACCACTGAGGATGGTTTATTCACAGTTGACGTGTTACGTTGTATCGGCGCTTGTGCTTTAGCACCAGCAGTCAGTATCAACGGTAAAGTCTATTCACAAGTCAAAGTTGACGACGTGAAAGGCATCATCGCGGAATATCGTGCGTAATAGGAGGATATGAAAATGGCAGAACAAATTAAAACACCAGAACAACTCCAAGAACGCTTCGAACATTGTGCGCATTGCTTGGAAAAGAAATTCAAATGCGAACCAGGACACAAAGCAATTGTCGTCTGTGGTGATACAGGATGTTTATCTTTAAACTCCCAAAGCATTTTAGAAGAATTCCAAAAAATCATTAAAGAAAACAAAATGGAAGACAAAGTGACCGTTAATATGGTGGGTTGCTTAGGCTTCTGTTCACAAGGTCCTTTCGTGAAAATCTTCCCAAGTGAAACCTTATACACAAAGGTCACTGCAAAGGACGCTCAAGAAATCTTTGATAAAGATATCTTAAAAGATGAAGTAGTCGAACGCTTACTCTTCGTTGATCCTCAAACAAAACAAAAAGTTCGTAAGCAAGAAGACTATAACTACTACAAACTCCAACACAGAGGTGTTGCGTTAGTTAGCAAAGCCGATATCAACCCAGAAGACATTGACGAAGCTATCGCTATCGGTGCATTCCAAGGTTTAAATAGAGCCTTACATATGTCCCGTAAAGAAGTTATCGACGAAGTCTTAAAATCTGGATTACGTGGTAGAGGTGGCGGTGGCTTCCCAACCGGTAGAAAATGGTCATTCGTTCCTGACACCGATGAACCAAAATACATGATTTGTAATGGTGACGAAGGTGACCCAGGTGCATTCATGGACCGTTCCATTATCGAAGCTAACCCATGTGCAGTTATCGAAGGTATGATGATTGCTGGTTACGCAATCGGTGCACAAAATGGTTATTTCTACGTCCGTGCGGAATACCCACTCGCAGTCGCTCGTTTACAAAGAGCAATTAAGAAATTAGAAGAAATGGGCCTCTTAGGTGATCACATCTTAGGTACCGACTTCTCATTCCGTTGCCACATTCGTTTAGGCGCAGGCGCCTTCGTCTGTGGTGAAGAAACAGCCTTAATTAACAGTATTGAAGGAAAACGTGGTATGCCACGTCCTCGTCCTCCATTCCCAGCAGTAAAAGGTTTATGGGATCATCCATCCGTCGTTAATAACGTCGAAACATTAGCATGTGTTCCATACATCTTAAGAGAAGGTTGGGAAAAATTTGCTTCCGTTGGTACAGAAGATACCAAAGGCACAAAAGTCTTCGCCTTAGGTGGCAAAGTTAATAACGTTGGCTTAGTCGAAGTTCCATTAGGAACCACATTAAGACAATTAATCTATGATATCGGTGGCGGTATCCCTGGTGGCAAGAAATTCAAAGCCATTCAAACAGGTGGTCCTTCCGGTGGCTGTTTAACAGAAAAAGACTTAGACACACCAATCGACTTCGGTTCCTTAATTAAGGCCGGTAGTATGATGGGTTCTGGTGGCGCGATTGTTATGGATGAAGACAACTGTATGGTCGACGTCGCTAAATTCTATATGACATTTATCTGTGATGAATCATGTGGTAAATGTTCACCATGCCGTATCGGCACAAAGAGATGTTTGGACATCTTAACCAAGATTTGTGATGGTAAAGGCGAACCAAAAGACTTAGAAGACTTGAAAGAATTGGCAAAATTCATTCAAAGTAACTCCTTATGTGCTTTAGGTCAAACCGCGACCAACCCAATCTTATCCACAATGAAAGCATTCCCAGAAGAATACGAAGCTCACGTTAAGGACCACAAGTGTCCAGCACACGTCTGTAAGAACATGATGGAATACTACATTGTTCCAGAAAAATGTATGGGATGTACATTATGTGCCCGTAACTGCCCAGTCGCATGTATCGGTTTAACCGACAAACCTGCGAAGATCCCAGGCAAATTTGTCCACCAAATCGACGTCAGCAAGTGCGTCAAGTGTGGTAGCTGTATGTCCGGATGTAAGTTTGGCGCAATTATTAAAAGATAAGGAGGATATGATTTATGGCATTAGTTAACATCAAAATCGAAGGCCGTGACTATCAAGTCGAAAGTGGCTTAACAGTCTTAGAAGCCTGCCGCAAATGCGGATATCAAATTCCTTCCTTATGTGCTTTCAACCATGGTAAATGTTCAAGAGCAAGCTGCCGTGTTTGTTTAGTGGAAGTTAAAGGTGCGCGTGGATTATGCGCTTCCTGTGAATACCCAGTTAACGAAGGTATGGAAATCTCCATTTCCTCCGCGAAAGCTGTTGAAGCTCGTAGAGCCTCAGTGGAATTAATCCTCTCCAACCACGAAAAGAACTGTTTACAATGTCCAAAAAATGGCCACTGTGAATTATTACACGTCGCGGAAATGGTCGGTGCAAGAGACGGCAAATACGTCGGCCCAATGACACCAAAAACCTATGATGAAGTCGCTCCTGGCATCATCAGAAACTCCGCAAAATGTATCTTATGTGGTAGATGTATTGAAAGATGTAAAGAAGCCCAAGGCATCGCAATCTTAGGTTTTGAAAACCGTGGTTTCAATGTCGTGGTTTCCCCAGTCCAAAACAGAAGCTTTGCTAATGTTCCATGTATGCAATGTGGACAATGTGTCAACGTCTGTCCAGTCGGCGCTTTAATGGAACACAGCGAAATTGATAAAGTCGATGAAGCCTTCAGACAAGGTAAGAAAGTCATCGTCCAAACCGCTCCAGCAGTTCGTGCAGCAATCGCTGAAGAATTCGGAGAAAAGATCGGTACCCCAGGTACTGGTAAAATGGTTGCCGCCTTACACCGTTTAGGATTCTTTAGAGTCTTCGACGTCAACTTCGGTGCGGACTTAACCATTATGGAAGAAGGATATGAATTAATTCATAGAATTAAAAATGGTGGTGTCTTACCACAAATCACATCCTGTTCCCCAGGTTGGATGAACTATATGGAATACTTCTATCCAGAAGTGATCCCAAATGTCTCCACATGTAAATCACCTCACATGATGCAAGGTGCAATCACAAAGACATACTTTGCCAAAGCACATGATATTGATCCTAAAGACATCTTTGTCGTTAGTATCATGCCATGTACCGCAAAGAAATATGAAAGACAACGTCCAGAAATGGATAAGGATGTCGATGCTGTCTTAACAACACGTGAACTTGCTAAGATGATCAAACGTTCCGGTATTAACTGGCAAAAACTCCCAGAAGAAGAATTTGACCAAGACTTATTAGGTGAATATTCTGGCGCTGGTGTTATCTTCGGTGTTACCGGTGGTGTTATGGAAGCCGCATTAAGAACAGCCTACTTCGTTCTTACCGGTAAAGAATATGACAAGATCGTCTTTGAAAACGTCCGTGGTTTAGAAGGTGTCCGTGAAGCGGAAATCAAAGAACTCGGCATCAAAGTCGCCATTGCTTCAGGTATGAAGAATGCCTCCAAGTTAATCCAAGAAGTCAAAGAAGGAAAATCACCATATGCCTTCATTGAAATCATGGGCTGCCCAGGTGGCTGTATCAATGGTGGTGGTCAACCATATGTCCAACCAAACTTATTACCAAATGAAGATGATGATATCTTAGATACCTATCGTCAAAAGAGAGCTAATGTCTTATATAGCGAAGATGAAAGACAAGTTATCCGTCAATCCCACAACAATAAAGACATTCAAAAACTCTACAAAGATTTCCTTGGTGAACCATTAAGTGAATTAAGTGAAGAATTACTCCACACTCACTACAATCCAAACAGGGAAAAATACCCAGAAGGTAAATAATTAATTGGGGGTGGGTAAAAAGCTCACCCCCTTCTTTCTCTTATTAAAATAAAACACTTATTAACTATGAAAATTACATTCTACAATTCCTTAACTAATTCTTTAGAAGAATTCAAAACCATTAAACCAAATGAAGTATCCATGTATGTATGTGGACCAACAGTTTATAACTACCCACATATCGGTAACATGAGACCAGTCGTGGTCTTTGATACTTTAAGACGCTTTTTATGCTACGTGGGCTACAAAGTTACTTACGTAAGTAATTTTACCGATGTCGATGATAAAATCATCAAAGCGGCCCAAAAAGAAGGCAAATCAGAAAAGGAATTAACAGAATTTTATATACAAGAATTTTTAAAAGTCACAAAAGCTTTAGGAAGTGAAAAACCAGACATTACTCCTAAAGTGACTGAATATATTCAAAAGATTATTGCCTATATCGATAATCTCGTGAAAATCGGCGCTGCCTATGTCGTTGATGGCGATGTCTATTTTAGAGTTCCATTAATCAAAGATTATGGTTCTTTAAGTGGTATCAACGTCGAAGACTTAGTTGTCGGTGCGCGTATTGAAGAAAACTCTAAGAAAGAATCTCCACTTGATTTCGCATTATGGAAAACCACAACTGAAGGTATTAAATGGGATTCACCATGGGGACAAGGACGTCCAGGTTGGCATACAGAATGCTGTGTCATGATTGACACCATTTTCCCAAATCAAGAAATCGATATTCATGGTGGTGGATATGATCTTAAATTCCCACATCACGAAAATGAAATCGCACAAACAGAAGCCACACATGGACACCATATCGCTCATTACTGGATGCATAATGGATTCATCAATTTTGGTAATGAAAAAATGTCCAAGA
This sequence comes from Bacilli bacterium, assembly GCA_017619815.1. Taxonomy (GTDB): domain Bacteria; phylum Bacillota_I; class Bacilli_A; order RFN20; family CAG-826; genus RUG13091. The sequence continues at coordinate 5,411 of JAFZRR010000041.1, forward strand.
GTTTAGGTAATGTTGTTTACGCAAAAGACATGGTTGAAAAGTATGGTGGAGCGGTCACTAGATTAGTGATTTTAAACGCTCATTACCGTCAACCAGTGAACTATACAGATGAGACAGTGAACGCTGCTATCCAAGAAGTTAATAAAATGCAAATGGCTTATAAACAAATGGCCTTACAACTTCAAGTTAATAACATCAATTTAGATGAAGGTAAACCAGTCTATATTGAGAAGTTCATTGAATCATTAGCCGATGATTTAAATACCGCGAATGCCTTAGCGGAACTCTATAACTTAATTAAAGAATCTAACCAAACAATCAGAAGCCGTGAAATTGACTTTGCTAAGCTCAATGATCAATTCAAAACACTCACTGACATGTTTAGCGTTTTAGGGTTAAATATTACATATGTCAAATTAGGGGATGAAGAAAGAGCCCTCTACAATGACTATTTAGCCGCAAAACAAGAGAAAAACTTTGCAAAATCCGATGAAATCCGTCAAATTTTGATTAGCAAAGGTATTATGTAAAAGTACCAAAAAACAACACTTTAACTGGAAAGAAAGTAGTTTAAAAAATGAATAACAAAAAAGATAATCTTATTTATGGGAGGAATCCATTAAAAGAAGCCCTTCGCACCAACCGTGTGAAGGTCGTTTATCTTATGAACGGTTTTTCAAATAATGAAATTCTTTCCCTTATTTCTGAGAGCCGAGTTCAAGTTAATTATGTTTCGAATAAAGAACTTGATTCGATGTGTGAAGGGGTGCATCAAGGCTGTGCAGGTATTGTTAAAGATTATGAATATTTTTCGCTTGAATCAGTACTTCAAAGAGCAAATAAACATGAGCATCCTGTTTTATTAATTCTTGATGGAATCAATGATCCACATAACTTAGGTGCAATTTTAAGATGTGCGGATGTTTTTGATGTCTCAGGAATCCTAATTCCAAAACACAATCAAGTTCCATTAAACGCTACGGTTGCCAAAACATCAGCGGGTGCGATTAATTATGTCCCTGTTGCCGTCGTGGGCAACATTAATCAAACCATTGAAATACTGAAAAAGAATGGTTATTGGATTGTCAGCAGTGACGGATCCGCGAAGATAAATTACCAAGATTTAAAATATGACTTCAAAGTTGCATTAGTGATTGGAAGCGAAGGACAAGGTATTAGTAAATTAGTCCTATCTAATTCCGATTACATAGTAAAGATTCCGGAATCCGGACATATCAATTCATTAAATGCTTCAGTTGCCACGGGTATTCTGTTAGCTAAAATTCGCGAATAACATATCGATTCCTCCTAAATGATAAGAAAGGAGGAATCTTTTTATTTACAAACAGTTTCCGAATGATGAGGAACTGTTAAGACGCATCCATGAAAATGATGATAGTGCGAGGAATATTCTCTTTGAGAAATATCGTCGCTTTGCTTGGGCTATCTCCAAGAAGAATTTTGATATGCTTTCAAAAACAGATATTACTGTCGAAGATTTAGTATCAATTGCTTTTTCTATGGTCGATACCGCAATAGCGAAATATGACAAAAAGAAAAATGATTCTTTTTATATCTATTGGCGGACCATCGCGGAAAATGCGATGAAACATTTTGTGAAGAATTATAGGAAGTCTCATACTAGTGAGAAAAAACTTTCCTTAGATCAAGAAAATGATAGTGGTTCCACACTTCACGACACAATCGCTAGTGAAGATATAGATGAAAGAATTTCTTTATTCAATTCTTTGATGCACATCATTAATGATGAAAAGAATGGTTTTACGGAATTTCAAAAGAAGATTCTTCACTTTTATTTGGAAGGCTATGACATGAAAGAAATAGCGGACATGTTCCATACAAATAAAGTGAATATCTATCGTAATTATCATTCTGCGATTAACAAAATTCGTCGTTCAATTATGATCAAGAAATAACGTTATTGTGTATTAGCTTATTAGCTGTGATATAATAACGCTCATGAACAAGATTGAACTTAAAAACATTAGTTTTTCATACTCCAAAGACGAAACAGAAGTTGTCAAACATGTTTCTTTTAAAGTTCATGAAGGTTCTTATGTCTCTATCATTGGACATAATGGATCTGGTAAATCAACTTTAGCGAGATTAATTATCGGACTCCTCGCCCCGAATGATGGAGAGATATATATTGATGATGAATTACTAACGAGTAAAAACGTTAGAAAACTTAGACAAAAAATCGGATTGGTATTCCAAAATCCCGATAATCAATTCATCGGTGCTACTGTCGAAGATGACATTGCTTTTGGTTTGGAAAATAGAAGAATTCCAAGAAAAGACATGCAAGACATTATTAATAACTATGCAAAGCGTGTTGGTATGGAAGATTTCTTAACTAAAGAACCATCACGTCTTTCTGGTGGTCAAAAACAACGTGTCGCAATTGCAGGAGCCTTATCTTTAAACCCAGAAATCTTGATTCTTGATGAAGCTACATCAATGCTTGATCCAAAGGGTAAAAGTGACATCCGTGAGTTGATTAATGAGATGAAAAAGAACAATCCAAATCTCACCATACTTTCAATTACACATGATGTTGAAGAAGCATATGACAGTGATGAAGTTATCGTTTTAAACAAAGGTGAGGTTGCCTTTAAAGGCAAACCTCAAGACGTCTTCTCTAATCGAAAGATTTTAGAATCTCTTAGTTTAGAGATGCCTTTCATCATGGATTTAAAAGACAAGTTAGCAAATCAAGATTTCAAGATTGACAAATGTCAAAATATCGATGAAATCGCGGAGGTTTTATGGCCATCCAAATAAAAGATCTCCGTTATGTCTATCTTCCTAAGACACCAAATGCAAATGTTGCACTTGATGGTGTTACTTTAACCATACCTGATAACGCTTTCGCGGCATTTATTGGTCGTACTGGCAGTGGTAAAACAACTTTAGTCCAACACCTCAATGCTTTGCTCATTCCGACAAGTGGTGAACTTGAAGTTGATGAATTTAAAATCGTCAGCAAGAAAAGAAAGAACAAAAAGATTAAGGAACTCAGAAAACACCTTAGTTTAGTTTTCCAATTCCCTGAATATCAATTATTCGAAGAGACTGTCGAAAAAGACGTTGCTTTTGGATTAAAGAACTTTGGCGTAAAGAATGATGAAGCGATTAAATTAGCACACGAAGCACTTCTCTCTGTTGGACTTGATGAAAAATATTTCCAAAAGTCTCCATTTGAACTTAGCGGTGGAGAAAGAAGAAGAGTCGCTATCGCTGGTATCTTAGCGATTAATCCAGACATCTTAGTGCTTGATGAACCAACAGCAGGTCTAGATGTTAAAGGTGCAAAAGATGTTATGTCCTTAGTCCAAAAAATGCATGAGAATGGTAAAACCATTATTATGGTCACTCATGATATGGATTTAGTGATGAAGTACTGTAACTTAGTCTATGTCTTAAAAGATGGTAAATTAGCCTATCAAGGCTCTACAGATAAACTATTTGATCAAGTTGGTGAAGATTCAGCGATTGAAATTCCTCCTTTATATCAATTGGCTCAAAAGCTAAAAGAAAGAGGCGCGCCAATCCAAATTGAAAATATCAAATCAGTTGATGATTTAATTAACCAAGTGAAAGGGTGGAAGAAACGCCATGAATAACGTGACTTTTGGGCGTTATACTCCATATAACACTTTCACTCATAAATTAGACCCAAGGAATAAATTATTTATCCTTATCCTTTTGATTGTCGCTATTTTCTTCCAATTCCATGTTTGGTCCACAACTTTATTACTCAGTGGAGCATTTTTGATTTTATTCATCTTAATGATGCTTATCTCCAGAGTGAGTTTCTTAAATATTTTTAAGAGTTTGAAATCAATGTGGTTCTTAATCATATTCCTATTGGTGATTTATGTCTTTATTCCTAACAAGGCTTATGAAGGTACACCAATCTGTTATCAATTCAATGAGCATTACGCAATATATTGGGCTAGTTTCTATCAATGTGGTTATATCATTTTGCGTATTATTTTATTGTTCTGTTTAACTATGGTTTTGACATCCACAACTAAGCCAATGGATTTAACCTATGCATTTGAATGGTATATGACGCCATTAAAGCTTATTAGATTCCCTGTTCACGAAACAGCAATGACCTTATCAATTGCTTTAAGATTTATTCCAACATTATTAGATGAAACCGAGAGAATCATGAAGGCTCAGGAATCACGTGGTGTTGACTTTGGAAGAGGTGGCTTAGGAAAGAAATTTAAAGCCATTATTTCGCTTATTATTCCATTATTTGTGTCTGCAATCCAAAGAAGCGAAGAATTATCTGATGCCATGGAAGCAAGAGGCTATGATCCAAGAGCGAAAAGAACCAAGTATCGTAAGCTTACATTTGGTTGGAGAGATGCTATTGCCATCTTGTTTGCGGGTGCTATCTTCGGTGGAGTTCTCTATTTGTTCATCTTAGATAGAACTGGCACACAAATTGAGCTTTTCCAATGGATTTTTAAGGTTAATCCAGGATTTTAGGGGGTAGAAACTATGAGATTATTATGCCAAGTATCATATAAAGGTACGAATTACCAAGGTTGGCAAAAACAAAAAGATGCCCCTACAATCCAAGAAGAAATTGAAAAAGTGCTTTCAAAAATCTTGAATTCTGAAATCAACATCCAAGGCTCCGGAAGAACCGATTCTGGTGTCCATGCACAAAGACAATATTTCCATTTTGACGTCGAAAAAGATATCGATATCGATAGATTACGCTACTCTGCGAATTGCCTTTTACCAAAAGACATATTTATTAATGAAATTAGAAAGGTTGATGACGATTTCCACGCGAGATATTCCGCAAAGTCAAAAACCTATACATATATCCTCCGATTAGATGAAAGAAATCCATTCAATTACGATTTAGAAACTATCTATCCTTTACCAATTAACGTCAACCTACTTATCACAGCGTTGAAGCAGTTTGAAGGAACACATAATTTCCAAGATTTTACATCTAAAGAAGAGGATGAAGATGGATTTATTAGAACCATCTATTCTGTTGAACCAACATACATTGAACAAACTAAACAATTTATCATTACTTTCAAAGGCAATGGCTTTATGAGATACATGATTAGAAATATGGTTGGCACCGCGTTAGCGATTGCTTCTCAAAAAGAAAAAGAAGACTTTATCATTTACCATTTATCTAAGAAAGAAACACGTGAAATCGTTTCCTATAAAGCCGCACCTGAAGGATTATATCTTGTCGATGTGAATTATTAATTTATTCACATTTAAAAGTCAGTTTGTTAAAATACATAAACGAAAAGAGGAAAAACCCATGGGAAGAGCACATGAAGTTAGAGCAAAGGCGATGGCTGCTACCGCCGCAAAAAGAAGTGCATTATTTAACAGAGCTTCTAAAGAAATCTATATGGCAGCAAAATCTGGCGAACCAGATCCATCAATGAACTTAGCGTTAAGATCCGCTATTGAAAAATGGAGAGGTCAAAACGTTACAAAAGAAGTTATTGATAGAGCTATTCAAAAAGCAAAAGGTGGTTCCGCTGAATCATATACACAAGGACGTTATGAAGCATTCGGCCCTGGTGGTTCTCTCTTAATCGTTGATTCTTTAACAGATAATAGCAATCGTGCTTTAGTCGAAATTAGAACAACTATCACAAAGAAAGGTGGACACTTAGGTTCCACAATCTTCAATTTCACAGAAACTGGTGTCTTTGCATTCAAAGGCGATAATAGAGATGAAGTCGAAGAAACATTAATCTTAAGCGATGTCGATGTTAGAGAAGTCACCGCTGAAGATGGCATTATTGAAGTCTTAGTCGAACCAACCGCGTTCGCACAAGCAAGAGAAGTCTTATCCGGTATGGGTATTGCCGAATTCGAGACTGCTGAAATCACATTCTTAGCGAATGATCCAATCGAATTAGAAGATCCTGAAGACAAGAGAAAATTCACCGAAATGTTAGACATGCTCGATGAACTCGAAGACGTCCAAAACGTCTATCATAACGTTAGGGGTTTATAATTTATTGATAAATTACGGAAATTAAAAGTGAGGGGGACGCTTTCCTCACTTTTTAATAGATAAAAGGAGAAATGAATTATGAAAAAACATTTAGTAATACCAATCATTGCTTCATTGTCATTAATCGCTGTATCTACATCAATGGCGGTTCTTAGCAACAACCAAATTAAAGCAAGAACACGTGCCCAAACTTATTCAATCATTATGAACGCTAATAAGAACCAACTTGCTAGCGATTCAGCTTATTTCCATTATGGTACAAGTACTGTTGCTACAGAACTTGGTAATGAAATTGGCTTTAGTTTTACAAATGCCGCAGGTGTAGGTGCTGTCAAATTGCAAAACGATAGCAAAGGCTATGGTGGAACTTTATACAACACAACTCAAATTACTGGCATGGAATCCATTTCCATGACGTTTAGCGGTTCTGATTCCATTTCCTGTGGTTTCACGTTTGGTGGTTCTGCTGACACATTAGAATTTCAACAAAGTTTTAATGTTTCTAGTTCAACCCCTTTAGTATTTGACTTTAATGGCAAAAAACCTAACTATTTCTATTTCCTCAATTATTCATCAGTGGATTTACTTGTTGAATCAATCGAAATTACATTCAGCTGTAATGATGCTTATCCATATCTCACTCTTACTAGTGAAGATACCTCAAAAGGTACAGTTTCAGGTGGTAATGCAAAATTCTTAGCGGGTAGTGAAGTTACTGTTTATGCAAATCCTAAGTCTGGATACAAATTCTCTGCCTGGTATGCCGGTGATCAACTCGTTAGTACCAGTCAAAACTATACATTTGTGATGCCTAACTATGCTTACACTTTACAAGCAAGATTTATTACCGAATTAGAATGGAAACAAGAAAGAGGCATTGCTCCTACAGTTGATGTTCAAAATAAAAAGGCTGTTTATGGACTATATCCACAAACTAGAGTTAAAGATAATACTTTACTTAGCGCATTAAGCAGTCTTTCAAATTCTGCCAAAGATTCCAATAATGGTTATTTCTTATACCAAAACGAATACTACACCAATGTTATTGCAACTCCAGATACTTCATATGGTAGTAGTCCATATTTCAAAACTGGTGGTACACCAGAAGCTAATACCGAGTATTGGTTTCAATGTGAACCAATTAGTTGGACACTTTTAAAAACTGAAGGCAATTTATACACTTTGGTTTCTGATGAAGTTTTAGAGGTCTGCCCATTCTATTTAAGTGAAGACAATAGAACAATTTCTGGACAAACAATCAAACCAAACAACTATCAGTATTCTGAAGCCAGAGCATTCTTGAATGGTTTAAATGGTTCTTCTTATGGCGTTACCAACTACACAAGCGACAATTTTATGAAGCGTGCATTTGGTTTAGATTCTACATACCTTCAACAAATTGAAGTAGATAATAGTCCTGATACTACCGGTTCATCATCAAACGACAATACCTGTGATAATACAATGGATAAGGTTTATTTAGGAAGTTGCTATGATCATTCTTATTACAATGCCTTTCATAACTCAGGCATTCAACCAACCGACTATTCTGCAGCAAGAGGTGCTTTTATGAGCACCTACAGTGGTGGTCGTTATAACACAAGATATTGGTTACGTTCTCCAGAATCTGGCACTAGCAATACAAAGAAAGTTATTGCGGTTGATTACAACGCTAGTAATACTTCTTTGAATGTAACCAATGCTCATGCTTGTTTAAGACCAATGATTACAATCTCACTTTAAAGCAATTGAATGGAAGGATTAATCCTTCCTTTCTTTTTGTTCAATTAACTTGAAAATATGGGATATATACCATATTATTGAATTATGAATAGAGCAATTAAACTCGTTTTAAAAGAAGGAACAACATTTGATTTGTATTTCTTTGATTGCAGAGTCAAAAGATACGATATTCTTTCTCTTGCGGATAAGTTTCCTCAACTATATGCTCTTGAAGATAGAAAACTATTTTTAAAAGGCCGTTTACTTGGTTGGAGTGGTATTGTTTGGAATGATGAATTAGATGTTGACTGCGATACTGTTTATGAAGAAGGAATTGACGTCACTGATGAATATGATGATGTTATTGTGGTGACCATTGGATATAACATCAAACAACTAAGAATTGAAAAGAATCTAACTCAAGAAGAACTTGCTAAGATGATTGGCATGGATCAAGCGGATTTATCCAAATTAGAAAAAGGTTTAATGAATCCATCCATTAAAACACTGACGAGAATTGCTAATGGACTAGATAGCAAGATATCAATTACCATTCAATAAAAATAATTTGAATTTCAAAAGAGAGGGCGATGAGCTTTCTCTTTTTTAATATTCAATCCCCATGATTTATTATTTATAAATTATGTTTGACAATATATTGCTATCAAAGTATGATTTTACTCGGCACAAAAGCTAAATTAGCGAAGTCCCCGGTAAAGACAGAGTTAGTTTGGAAAAGGAGGATTTTAAGTTATGCAACGTCAAACTACTATTGCGAAAGCAAACGAAATCCAAAGAAAATG
>JAFZRR010000005.1 GCA_017619815.1 Bacilli bacterium
CTTATGAAACTATTTCTTTTTCTCCTCTTCTTCGGAGATCTTCTTAAGTTCTTTGCTATCGTGTTTTCCACTTGTCTCATTGTAGAAGTTAACAACAATAGATGTGATAACCGCAACAACGACAATACCATATAAACCTAAGAACACTGTTAATATTCTTCCGATTGGTGTGACGGCGACAAAGTCACCAAATCCAATCGTGGTCACAACTGCGAAACAATACCATAAAGCTTCTGGGAAGGTGGTAATGCTATCTTCCACTTTCATGAAGACTAATGAGAAGCAAACAATCATTGTTAATAATCCAAACAAGATTTCTAATGAGAATGTATTTAAGACAATCTTGAATAAGACTTTAACTTTGAGTTGAGAGAAAGCAATGGATGCCGCTTCGATGAAGGACACTACTGCGATAAAGATACATTCCACTAAGATGATGTTTTGAATTTGGCTTTCTTCAGCGATTGGGCTCACTAACATACCAATGGCCATTGCTATAGCAAAGACAATAATCAAGCCATTGAAAATATAGGATCTGACATTTCTTTTTTGAATCATATTAAAGACGCATCCTAATATGAGATTCAAACAATATAATCCCGCGGTTAATGAGAATAGGAATGGATTACTCTTTGCGAATAAAACAATAACGCCAAGAACAACGTTAAAGCCTAACATCACAATACATTTAATAAAGTTAAGTTTAGTTCTTTCTTTTAAGAACATAATGATACTCATTACGCCTGCAGCGATGAATATCCAGACCAAATATTTAGGAGCTTGATCATAAGTATTATTTGTAATTTCAATAATTGTTAAAGCGGAAAACACTAAGATAACCGCGGCAATTACTAAGCTACAAATAGTTAAAATTAATCTAAATATTGGTTTATCAATAAATTTAGTTTTTTCGGATTTTGCCATAATAACATCCTCTTTTTTGTCTTTTATATCATACATTGCTTATGCAAAAAGAAAAACCGCAACATGATTGCTGCGGCTTATCTTAATAAGTTAATTAGTTATCTTCTATCGCCAGGAAGTTTATCGTGAACGAATAATGTCATAACGGCTTTTGCGGTATGAATTCTGTTCTCGGCTTCTTGATAAACGACAGATTGTGGACCATCGATAACTTCGTCAACGACTTCGTTCACTCTGTCCGCTGGTAAAGCGTGCATGTAACGGCAGCCTGGTTTGGCGAGTTTCATCATTTCTGGTGTACACTTCCATGCTTTTAACGCTAATAAAGCATCATCGACAACTGTTGTGGATTGGTTGGTAACCCATGAACCCCAGTTCTTTGGGAAGACAACGTCAGCATCTCTATAAGCGGCTTCCATATCATGTGTGATGGTTAATGAGCCACCGTTTTCTGCGGCGTTCTTACGGGCTTTTTCGATAACCCAGTCTGGTAAATCATAACCTTCTGGATAGGCTAATGTGACATCAATGCCATAGCGAGGGAATAATAAGACTTGGCTCACTGGAACGGAGATTGGTTTCTTGTGAGTTGTAGCCATTGCCCAGATGACGGAGACCTTTAAGTTCTTTGTGTGACCGAATTCATCTTCGATGGTCATTAAGTCTGCTAAAGCTTGCATTGGGTGATATAAGTCACATTGTAAGTTGATGATTGGGACTGTGGACCATTTCGCCATTTCGCGAATGTATTTGTTACCTAAACCCCAGTTGCAGTAACGGCATGCGATCATGTGACCGAAACTAGATAAGATAACGGCGGTATCTTTGGCACTTTCACCATGAGCGATTTGCATCATGGAGGTGTCTAAGAATGTAGCGTGACCACCTAATTGGGCCATACCACTTTCGAAGGAGTTTCTGGTTCTTGTTGATTGTTCGAAGAACATTAAGAAACCGGTTTTTCCTTCTAACCAATTGGTTTTTTCATTTGCGTAGAAAGCATCTTTTAAATCACGGCTCACTTTGAGCATGTAGTCGATTTCTTCTTTGGTGAAATCTTCTAATGTGATGAGGTGTCTACCCGCAAATCTTGGTGCGATTTTTTCCATAAATTTTTGTTAAACTCCTATATTCTATTTTTTCGCTAAACGAGCGAGATAAAGTTTTGGTAAGACAGCATACATAGCCGCGCAAATAACGAGGTCTTGTTTACGTGTCTTTTCATTTGGTGCGTGAGCTTCTTTTTCATCACCAGGACCAAATCCGATACATGGAATACCATATCTACCCATAATGGCAACGCCATTTGTGGAGAATGTCCATTTATCAATGATTGGGGCTTTTTCAAATAATCCTTCGTAGCCTTCTTTCATGGATTGAACGAAGATACTATCTTCTGGAATAACCCATGTTGGGAAGTAACATTCGATTGGATAATTTAAGCCTGTATAGCTTGGTCTTTCATATTGATACATGAAGACTTCCGCATTAGCGGCCTTACACGCTGGTAAGTTTTTGATTTCATTGATGGAAGTAACATCGTTTTCACCGACTGTTAATCTTCTATCAAGAGAGATCCAACAACCATCAGCAACCGCGCAGCGGCTTGGTGATTTGTGGAAGATTTGACTAATGGTAACTGTACCTTTTCCTAAGAATGGGTCATAAGCAAGACCGCCTTCTTCTGGTTTCTTTTCATTGAGTTCTTTGATTTGTTCAATGATTGGAGCCATCTTGTAAATCGCGTTATCACCACGTTCTGGTGCACTACCATGGCAAGAGATACCACGGACATTAACGCAGATTTCCATACGTCCACGATGGCCGCGATAGATTCTACAAGATGTTGGTTCTGTAGAAACGACAAATTCTGGTCTCACATTATCTTCACAGATGATGTATTTCCAGCATAAGCCATCGCAGTCTTCTTCTTGGACTGTACCAGTAATGACTAATGTATAGTCATCTTCTAAGCCTAATTCTTTAATGATTTTGGCAGCGTAGACCATTGAGGCCATACCACCTTCTTGGTCACTTGTTCCACGACCACCGATATGAACATCATCTTCGTAGCCTTTATATGGATCAAATGTCCAGTTTTTGATTTCGCCGATACCGACTGTGTCGATGTGTGCGTCCATACCGATAAGGTGTTTACCATGACCGATATAACCTAAGATGTTGCCCATTGGATCGATGACGACTTTATCAAAGCCGACTTTTTCCATTTCTTCTTTGATTCTTAAGACAACTTCTCTTTCTTCGCAGGATTCGCTTGGAATAGCGACCATATCGCGAAGGAATTTAACCATATCTGGTTTGTATTTTTCCGCTAAAGCAAGAACTTGTTTGAAATCGACATTACTCATACTTAATTGTCTTTCCTCTCATCTTTTTAATCTTGGCGTCGTATTCCTTGATTTTTGCGTATTCTTTATCCCAGAAGGATTGTTTCTTCATACTATCTAAGTATTCTTTAGAATAACCGAACTTTAACCAGTCTCTTTCTTTTTGTTCAAAGAGAGCTTGTTTGGCCTTTGGACCACGTGTATCTAAGATATACTTTGTATCCGCACCCATGAAGACATCGTTGAACCAACGATCTAAAACGTGATCAGTGATTTCGAGTTCTCTGTTGTATAAGTCTTCGATAACGGATGGATATCTATCAAAGCTATCTGTAGCGATGGTAACAACGTTATCTTGTGGGCCGAGTTTTAAGTATTTTGCCATCTTAATCGCGCCTAAGATATTACAAATACCAGAGACACCGAATAAGTCGACCATCTTCTTAGCTTCAGCGCGTTTAACACCGTGTTTAACTAAGACATCTGTACCTTCGTGGATGACTTCAAGACCTCTAACACAATCTTCGTCGATTAATTGAACGATGAAGTCTGTTGTTAAGGCATTGTGAATTAATGTAATCATCTTATCGCCGATACCTTCAATTCTGTGTTGTCCGAGACCACCATTGGTGAGGGTTGAACATTCGTGTGGTTCAAGCGCTGCGATTTTACATTCTGGGAATTTCTTTTTGATTTGATCGCCGGCGGCTAATGTGCCTGCACTACCAGGTGCGGAACAGAAGCATGCGACACGACCATTACCGATTCCTTTGACAGCTTCAATACATGAATTACCGGTCACGTGTCTGTGGAAACGATAGTTTGGTAACAATTCAAATTGCGCTAAGGTAGCGTTCTTTGGATCTTTCTTTAATTCGTAGGTTCTCTCTAAAGTTAAGATAACGTCAGATTCACTACCAGGTGTTAAATCGAGTTTGGCACCATATTTTTGAATTCTTTCATATCTTTCTTTAGACATGTTGTCTGGCATAATGACGATTGCGTCATATTTCATTAAGTTGGTGATGTAGCTAACACCGATACCAAAGTTACCTGTAGAAGGACCTAAGATAGTGTGTTTGCCTGGAATGATTTCTCCATCAACACAACCTTCCATAAGTGTGGCATAAGCAGGACCAACTTTATGGGAGCCAGAAGGGAAGTATTTACCTAATAACACAACGATGTTTGCATCAACACCTGTAAGTGCTTTTGGTAAGACGATTTTGTTAACGGTGCCGTCTTTGCTGTTTTTCCAAGTGATATTGAAGAGGTTGATTGGATCAAGTTCATTCTCTTTTAACGCTTTTTCAGCAGCTTTTCTCACCGCTTTGTCTTGGTGACTTGGATTCAACATTTCATCATATGTTGGACCAAATGGAATTTTTGCTTTTGGCATTTAAATAATCTCCTTTTCTCTTAAATATTTATCTAGAATTGCTAGATCGGGTTTCATTACTTCGGGTTGGGTAATTGCCTTTTGTGCATTTGCCGGATCTTTAAGTCCGTTTCCTGTGACTATGAAGGTCACGGATTCATCTTTTCTTATGATTCCTTCTTTTAACGCCTTCATTAACCCGGCAAGCGAGGCAACTCCCGCAGGTTCCCCGAAGATACCTTCAGTTCGACCTAGCAAGGCTTCTACCTCAAGAATGTCGCTATCTGGGACCGATATCCAGACACCATGACTATTCCTAACCGCATTAATAGCCTTAATCGGATTACGTGGAATGCCAACAGCAATACTGTCAGCAATGGTATTCTCATCTGCTTCCTTTAATGGTTCATTATTGTGATCCGCAATAACGAATGGTTCGCAGCCAGTACTTTGTACCGCGAGAATACGTGGGATCCTTTCAATTAACCCCAATTCCTTAAGATCATGAAATCCTTTATAAACACCTCCGACTGTGCATCCGTCTCCGACTGAGACACACACCCAATCAGTGGGTTTAAAACCTAGTTGTTCGGCAATCTCTAATGAGACTGTCTTTTTACCTTCCACCATCCATGGGTTGATGGCGGCGTTACGATTGTACCAACCGTATTTATCAATCGCGGCTTTTGATAATTGGAAAGCGGCTTTATAGTCACCATCCACTTTAATCAATGTCGCACCATATAAACATATTTGTGTGGTCTTTCCAATTGGCGCTCTTTTTGGGACAAAGATAACTGCTGGTAGTCCCATGTGTGCTGCGTGACAAGCACATGAGCTCGCTGCGTTACCTGTTGAGGAACAAGAGATAACTTTCGCTCCTGCTTCAATCGCTTTAAGAACCGCTACACCACTTGCTCTATCTTTACTTGAGCCTGATGGATTGAGGCCATCATCTTTGATATAGAGTTCTTTAAGACCTAATAATTTTGCGAGGTTGTTTGATTTAATAAGTGGGGTCCAACCAATACGGAGCATCTCATGAATATGCTCATTACTAACCCCCATAAGTGGAGCGTATCTCCACATGGAATAATCGGTGTTTTTCTTAAAATAGTCGAGATTTAAGACTTTTTTGAGCTCTTCGTAGTCAAATACGACATCGAGAATTCCTTTTTCTCCACAATCTGGGCAAGTTAATGAAGCTTCATTTTCTTTGAAGAATTTACCACAGATTGTGCACTTATAACCTTTGACAAATCTATTTCCCATACACCCTCCTATTCAATTGTTAATATGAAGTCTTTAAGAATATTCATCGCTACTTTATAACGATATTCTTTCGTACTTCTTTGATCGGTAATTGGTGTGACAAACTTACCCATATCTTTGATGATATCTTCGACATGGTTATGTAATTCTTCCACAGACATACCGATGTATTTTTCTTCTGTTTTTCTATCTCTCACACATGTGATGGAAACACTACCAAAGGCCATACGTAAGTCTTTAACTTTTCCGTTTTCCACTTCATATCCACCGGCAAAGGTAATCTTAGAAATTGATTCCGCAGCACGGCTTCCGACCTTTCTCCAGTAAGTATTTAAATCATCGTGATGAGGGATGAAGATTTCTTTAATTAATTCGTTTTTCTCTCTATGAATCTTACGGACACCAAAGATGAAGTCCTTGATTGGCATCATGCGAGAGCCGTTGATATTCACGAGTTCTAATTCAGCATCTAAAAGATATAAACCAACGATGGAGTCACCCGCAGGTGATGCGTTAGCGATATTGCCCGCCATCGTGGCCATATTTCTAATATTTGGTGAAGCGAGTTCATGAATAATTTGTTTTAAAATTTCTGGAACTAATTCATTCTCTTCAATATCAGAGAACTTTGTTCCTGCTCCAATATGAACACCTTTTTCATCTTCAAAGATGTATTGGAGTTCTTCTAAGTTAGAGATATAGCAAACATCTTTATCAAAGTTAGGGATGAGTCCACTTCTTTGATGTTTAACCACCATTAAATCAGTGCCACCGGCCATGATGTAGCAGTCATGTTTATCTAATACTTCTAAGGCTTCTTTAAGAGTAGAAGGAATATAATGTTTTACCATTCGATATCTCCTCCATTTTCCGCGATATCTAATACCGCTTTTACAATTGCGTTATAACCAGTACAACGACATAAGTTACCAGACAAAGCCACTCTTACTTCTTCTTCTGTTGGGTGAGGATTCTTTTTAAGAAGTGTGTAGGTATTTAGAATCATACCTGGTGTGCAGAAACCACATTGGCTAGCACCAAAGTCTGCAAATGCATCAGCGATGATTCTATATTGTGGAGTGTTTCTAAATCCTTCAATCGTTGTGATATGTTTTCCAATCACATTGGCGACAGGTGTTAAACATGAATCATAACAAACACCATCAACAATGACAGAGCAGGCACCACAAGCACCTTCACCGCATCCTTCTTTGACACCAGTGATATGTAATTTGATACGGAGGACATCAAGTAATCTTGTAGATGGGTCAACATCGATAATTACTTCTTTGTCATCGACATAAAAACTAATATTTTCCATGTTCAATTACCTCCATTAAGTATTCAGGTGTTGCAGGTATCTTATGGATATCGTGTTTGATAGCTTGTTCAATCGCGTGCCCAAGTGCAGGTGCACCACCCACGAATGTGAGCTCGCCACAACCTTTTGCACCAGAGGCGCCATAGGCGAATAAGTTATCCATTAATTCGGTTTCCATCATTGGTAAGTCCACTGCGGTTGGAACGATATAGTCAGACAATGTTTTTTGTCTAAATCTGCCTTCCGCGACTTCCATATTTTCTAAATATCCATAACCGATAGCTTGTGCTAAACCACCATCGGCTTGACCGACAACGATTCTATCATCGATTGCGTGACCAACATCATATGTGGACCAACAACCTTCGACTTTGATTTGATATGTAATTGGATCAAAACTGACTTCAATAATATTGACACCCCATGCATAGCCTGGATAGGCATCACCTTGCATGGTGTCTTCATCCCAATGGATATAATCTGGACCAACATATGGTTCAATCCATTCTTGATATTCACCTGGTTTCCAGATTTCTTTTAAATGCTTTGCGGCTTTTTCACATAAGAAACCAACGATAATCATGGTTCTACTAGCAGCGGTTGGACCTGTTGATAATGTATGGTCAGTATCTGGAGCTTCGTGTGTCACTTGTTCTTCTGGGATACCCAAAGTATTAGAGACAACTTTCTTAAGTGTGGTTCTATTACCTTGGCCAAAATCAACTTGTGATGTGTATAAGTGAACGATATCGTTTTCATCTTTTGTGAGTTTTAATTGAGCATTGATGATTGTGGATTCACCAGAACCGGTAAAACCACATCCGTGAAGGAATGTAGATAGGCCGATTCCGCGGTTGGAACCAGGTTGGCTATATTCTTTATACTTACGCTTGAAATCGCTCATCTCCATGGCTCTTTCCACTAATTGTGGGAGGATTATATCATCATGGAACTTGCCACTTACCGCAGTAACCATTCCTTTTTCCACTAAGTGGGCTAATTTGAACTCCACTGGATCAAGTCCAGCTTTCTTTGCGATGTGTTCAATGAACATTTCAAAAGCAAAGATTGTTTGTGGAGATCCAAATCCACGGAACGCTGCGGTTGGCATGGTGTTTGTAATATAGACATCACCTGTGACATCTAAGTTTGGAACGTTATAGGAATCAACAACAGCGATTAAAGCACGAGAAAGAACAACACCTGAACATCCTTTATAAGCACCACCGTTAAGTCTCACTGTGGCTTTGACACCGACGAGTTTTCCCTCTTTAACATATCCTTCATAGGTGGTTCTTGATGGGTGACGTTTTGTGGTATACATCAAATCTTCACCACGATCAAAAATCATCTTTAATGGTTTCTTGATTTTAACGATTGCAGTGGCCATTTGTGCCGCCATCATAGATGGATAGTGTTCTTTTCCACCAAAGGCACCACCGACTGCGGGTTGAATAACTCTAACTTTAGATGGGTCACATCCAAGAGTTCTCACCACTGCGTTTTTGATATAGAAAGGACATTGCATGGAGGCTTTGATGGTAATCTTGTCACCATCTAACCACATGATCATACCTTGAGTTTCTAAATAGACTTGTTCTTGATAACCGGTTTCAAATGTTTCGGTTAAGGTGTAGTCATAGTCTTTCTTTGCGGCTTCAAAATCACCTTTTTTAAATTCTTTATGGATTTGAGAATTCACTAATTCGTATTCCGGTGTTTCTTCGTCGTAGTTGACTTGACTCATTCTGGCGAGTTCTTCGAGAACTTCTTTATCTGGTCCAATTAATAGACCGATTGTTTCACCATAATAATTGACTCTTCTATCAGCGAATACTGGCCAATCAGAAAAGATAATATTCACAACATTTTCTTTGACGATATCTCTCGCATCGACATAATAATAACCTTTAGGTAGTTTTGGAATATTAATTGATCTAATACGACCACAGGCAATATTACTACGTAATGGACGACACCATAAGAAATCTTTAGCAGGCAAGTCATCGGTAAATAAGGCTAAACCCGCCATCTTTTCTTCATTATCAATTTTCACTGTGGAGTTTTTGAAATTTGAAGGCATGAAAGAACCTCCTTTCTTTGATTAATTAGTGTTTGAATTCAATAGCTTTGACTGGACATTTAGAAGCGCATAATCCACATCTGAAACATTTCTCAGAGTTGAATTCTGGGATCTTCTTTTCATTCATATCAATAGCGAAGTATGGGCAGTTGCGTGCACACATTCCACAATGGGTGCATTTTTCTTCCTTAACACGTGGAAGTTCTGCTTCATAAGTTGTAACTTTCTTTAATCCTGTCTTCATGACATCTTCCACAGACTTGAATCCGTATTTTTCAAGTTCCTTCGGAAGATCATCAAGAATCTTCTTATATAATTCTTTGCCTCTGAGCATTGGCGCGGATAACATACCCACTGCGGATGCACCGGCAAGAAGGAATTCAATAACATCTTTTGCACTAGCGACACCACCAACACCAATAACGGTTAAGGATGGTTCAGCTTGTTTGATTGTGTAGACTGTGGCTAACGCTAATGGTTTGATAACTGGACCAGACATCCAGACAAAACCTTTATCGTTATTCGCGGCCATGGTTCTATTTTCCACATCGATGACCATAGATGGACCTAAAGAGTTAATTGCAACAACACCATTCGCGCCATTTTCTTTAATGACTCTGGCAAATCCCGCTGGATCTGGGATGTGTGGAGATATCTTCATATAGAATGGTTTTTTGGTGTGTTTTCTAATTGTTCTAACAACTTCTGCGAGTTTTTCTCTATCGGTTCCCACATAGTGGCAGCTGACTTCAAAGGCATCCGCGAACTTATCGAGTTGAGGAATCAATATTTCCATATCTTCTTTGGTATAGCCAACAGAAATGATAAGTGGGCAATCACCTTTCTTAGAAACATATTCAGGAAGGAATTCATTAATCCATTTTTCCTTACTGTATTCTGTCCAAAGTTCACAGTTATAGATAGCGTTGTTGTCACCAATGATGCATGGGTGTGGGATGTGTGCCATTTCCACAGAGATTGTTTTTGCCACAATTGCGCCACAACCAGCAACGTGATTAAGCCATAACATCTTTTCCGCATCACCAACGAGTGGTCCTGCTGCAGGCATTAATGGGTTCTTTAACACTAAGCCATCAAATTTTGTCGTTAAATCCATAATTAGTTCTCCTTAATACGGGTCCAAAGATCTTTTGAAACATCAGTGGATTCATTGAATAATTTTTCAACTTTCTTACTGACGATTTTTCTATTTTTAAGTAAGCATTTACCGGATGCATAAACATCATTTGGTCTTAGTGATGGATATAATCCATAGAAGACATGACCAAAGGCATTTGTGTTATCCATAACAGTAAATGGTTTATATGGAACGAGCATAAAGTCCGCTTCATAATCTTTAGCAATTCTACCTAATTTGATACCGAGCATCTTGCTCACATATTCATAGGAGTTATTGATCATATCTAAGATTTCACCTAAGCCTAACGCTGTTGGTGTTTCATTAAATAAATGAGTTGTGTAGAAGGCATTCAAATATTCAGTGGCCATATTGGATGATAAGCCATCATTACCCACCATTACTTTGACACCATGGTTTAGATAATTCTTGATGTTTGGTAAGCCCACTGCGTTATTCATGTTACTTGTGGTGTTCACAACCATATAAGCTTTGTTCTTACCGACGATTTCTAATTCTTTATCGGAGATATCAACACCGTGAACGATTAAAGAATTTGGATTCACTAATCCGTATTTATCTAATCTTTCAATGATGCTCATGCCGTATTTATTTTGTGAGTCTTCTTCATCCATTTTGCTTTCAGCAACATGAATGTGAATTGGACCATCTTTGAGTTTTCTTGATACGCTTGCGAGTGTTTTATTGCTGAGTGTCATGCTCGCGTGCATGCCAAATAAACCAGCGATGTGTTCATCTTTATTCTTTTGCATAAAGGAGATGTTTTCCTTAATGCATTTATCAACTGGATATCTATCACTTGTTTCAAAGCAAAGAACCGCTCTTAGGCCTAAGTCGTTAACAAGAGCTTTCTTTAATGCTTTTAAGGAATCAGTAATATCTGTTCCTGAAGCATGGTGATCAATAATTGTGGTCACACCATTTTCAATGAATTCTTTACCAGCGCAGATACCGGAATAATAAGTTGTTTTATTATCAATCTTTGCATCCATCTTCCACCACATTTGTTCTAAGATTTCTAAGAAGTTATGTGGATCAAATGGAAGAATCATTCCTCTAGCGAAAATGCTATAGATATGTGCGTGGTTACAAACAAAGTTAGGAAGTAATAATTGTCCTTGTCCATCGATGGGTTTAACGCCTTTGTCTTTATATTGAGACATTGGTCCTACTTCGATGATTTGTTTGTCAAAAGCGACATAGCCATTTTCGATGTAATTTTGATAGTCAAATATTCTAACGTTTGTAATAACTTTCATTAAAATTTGACCTCCTTATCACAGTTTATTAATTCACCTTTGCCACCGAGGAATTCTTCATCTTTTAAAATGAATTTTCCACGTAACATTGTGTGAACGATTTTTTCTTTTACTTTGATTCCTTCATAGATGCTATAGTCACAAGTTCCATGAGGTTTTCCGATTGGATATTCAGGAACATCTTTGATAAAAACTAAGTCTGCATCATTACCTAATTTGATGCGTCCTTTTTTCGAAAAACCCTCTAAATCTGCGAGATTTGCAGTCATTTTGTCGATAATTTTGTCACCAAATAGCTTGTGCATAACTACAAATGAGGATTCAATTCCACCGATACCTAATGGATGTCCAACAAGCATTGGATGGCTCTTTTTATCTTCTGACATAAAGGAACAATGATCGGTTCCAATTGTGTTTACATAGTCAATATTTTTAATCAAAAGTTCTTGTTCTTTTTTGCTTCTAAGTGGAGGCGCAAATGTGTACAAGTAACCTTTTTCAGTATTTAAAACTTCTTTGTTATAAGCGAAGTATTGAGGACAAGATTCCACAAAGAAATGTTTTCCTAAAATATCACCATATTGTTTAACGAGTTGAGATAAGGTTTCACCACTGCTGCAGTGCACCATATATAAATAGCCTTTTGTCTCCTTTGCGTAACCCGCAAGTTTGAGTGCTTCACTGATTTCGCACTCGCTGGGGCGCGCTTCTGCGATGTAGGTGCAAGGATACTCTGGTTTAAGAGAAACGAGCTCATCGTTCTCAATATGCGCAGTTACGAGGAAATTATATTTCTTCGTTAACTTCAAAAGTTCAATGATGTCTTTGTCATATGTTCTTCTATGGGTTTCAGAATAAGTTGTGAATAACTTGATTGTGTTCATACCAAGTTTCTTCATCATAGAAACATATTCTTCTAAATCACCATTTGGTTCTCGTATACAAGAATGGAAATGATAATCGACATTGCATCCTTCTGCTAAAGCGAGTCTTTCTTTAAAAGATTGTTCTAACTCTTCGGCATTTCTTGTTGGATCTAAGAAATCAATAATTGTGGTCACACCACCATAGGCGGCACATTTACTACCAGAGATGAAATCATCTACGGATGTCACTGTTCCACAGTAAAGAGCGAAGTGGACGTGTGGATCGATAAGGCCTGGGATAATCTTTAAGCCTTCTGCGTCAATCACTTCTTCCGCTTCTAAAAAGTCATTACCGATATAAGCAAAACGACCATCTTTGATGAAGATGTTAACATTTTGCCATTTGCCATCAATATAGACTTTGCCTTTAGTGATTAGTTTAGACATATTATTTTGCCGCTTTCTCTTTCATGGCTTTGAGAATCTTTTCTGGAGTAATTGGCAAGGAATTAATTCTCACACCCACTGCGTTATAAACTGCGTTACAAATAACTGCTGGAGGTGTATCAATACCAATTTCACCAACGGATTTCGCACCAAATGGACCGGTAGGTTCATAACTATCTGCGAATTCAGTTGTTAATTTCTTAATATTTCCGGTTGTTGGAATATGGTAATAAAGGAAGCTATTGGATTGTAATTGTCCTTTGTTGTTATAAATAACATCTTCTTTTGCCGCCATACCAAAGCCTTGGGTAATACCACCTTCCACTTGGCCTTTAGCAAGCATTGGGTTAATTGTGGTACCGCAGTCAACGACTGAGACATATTCTAAGACTTCGTATTCACCGGTTTCGGTATCTAATTCGATTTCCGCATAGGCCGCCATAAATGGAGGTGGGGAAACATGACCGATATATGATTCAGTAACTCCAACTTGATGTTGAGGAGCGGAGTAAATGAGTTTGTTTGATAAATCAAATAATGAGATTTCTTTATCGCCTGAAACGAATTTCTTACCATCAAATTCCACAGTACTTTCTTTAACACCTAACATGGTAGCAGCTTCGCTGATGAGTCTTTCTCTCATCTTAATAGCGGTCTTCCATGCCGCATTACCTGAAATGTATGTTGTGGATGATGCGTATGCGCCTACGTCGAATGGCGCTAAGTCGGTATCAGAGGAATAGATGATAATCTTATCCACTGTGGTCATTAATTCTTCAGCGACGATTTGGCTAATTAATGTATCAGAACCTTGTCCGATATCAGTGGCGCCACATCTCACCATGTAGAATCCACCATCTTGTAATGTGATTGCGCAGCTACCCATATCAGAGAATGGAATACCACTACCTTGCATAGCAATAGCACAGCCAACGGATCTTACTTTATGTGGTCCGACTTGTTTTCTTGGATATTTATTTTTCCAATCAATGAGTTCTGCACCTCTATCGATACAGTATGGGAGTTTGCATGATTCCATAATCATCGCAGTACCTTTGGTACCTTCACCCATAATTTCAAAGATTGGAGACGTTTCTTTTTCTCTCATGGAATTCTTTTTACGTAATTCCACAGGATCCATATGTAGTTTTTCTGCGAGCATATCAATCGCGGATTCTAAAACATAGTTACCTTGGATAGCACCATATCCACGATATGCACCTGCAGGTACGTGGTTTGTGTATAATACACGACCACCAAATCTCACAGCGTCAACTTTGTTGTATAAAGGTAAAACCTTAGAACCCACAATCATGAAGACTGTAAGCGCGTGTTCACCATATGCACCTGTATCGCTTAATGCGTAACAATCGATAGCTTTGATTCTTCCATCTTTATCCGCACCAATTTTCATTGTGATGCACATTGGGTGACGTGTGTATGAAGAAGCAAACACTTCTTCTCTTGTATAAACCATCTTTGATGGTAATCCAGTTCTTAATGTCACTAAGGCAACAAACATTTCGCAGTGGAATTGTTGTTTGCCACCGAAACCACCACCGACACGTGGTTTGACAATTCTAATTTGTGATAATGGCATGCCTAATGTTTGAGCCATGATTCTACGAATATGGAATGGTGTTTGTGTCGCGGTATAAATAACTAAACGATTGTGTTCGTCTAATCTGGCGTTAGAACAATGTGGTTCGAGCATCGCGTGTGCTTGTGCTTGTGTTTCCGCAGTGTGTTCGATAACAACATCACATTTCTTTAATTCTTCTTCAACATTGCCAACTTCCATTTCATAGGATGCTGCAACGTTATCTTTTGGTCTAAAGCCCATTTCAAAAGCTTGGGAAATACCATCTTCTGGATGGATAACATTCTTACTCTTATAAGCAGTCTTATAATCTAGAACTGGTTCCAATACTTCGTATTCGACTTCAATTAATTTAAGTGCGTCTTCCGCAATCTTTTCATTAATTGCAGCGACAACTGCGACTTCATCACCAACGAATCTGACGTATTCATCGAGAATGAATTTATCGATTGGGGATGGTTGTGGTGCGCCTTGGCCTGCACGTGAGAACGCAACGTGTGGCACGTTCTTGTATGTGAGTACGCATTTCACACCATTGAGTGCTTCAGCTTTGCTAGTATCAATGTTTTTGATACGTGCAAAAGCATGTGGAGAACGAAGCATCTTTAAAACTAATGAACCAGGTGCTTCATAATCTTGTGTATAGACCGCACGGCCCATCATCTCGGCGTGGCCATCTACGGAATGAGTTTTGTTATTAACAACTTTAAAGTTTTTACCCATATTATTTGCCCTCCGCTTCTAAGTAAGCCTTAATGGCTTTGAATTGAGATTGATAGCCGGTGCAACGGCATAAATTACCAACGATAAAGTTTCTAATTTCTTCTTCAGTTGGATTCTTATATTCATGTTTTAAAGCATGGATGATTAAAGCGAAACCAACACTACAGAATGAGCATTGATCAGCGCCTTCATCTGCGAAGTAATCAGCGATGCGATTGGCTTCATCTTGAATACCTTCCACTGTGGTAACGTGTTTGCCTTCCACTTTCATCGCTAAAACACCACAGGATAAGAATGGCTTTTCATCGATTAAAACTGTACAGGAACCACAGACTGTTTCATCACATCCAATACGGATGGATAAGATTCCATGTCTTCTTAATGCATGGGAGAGATATTCATCTGGTTCAACATCCCAGACGACTTCGGTGTTGTTCAAA
>JAFZRR010000042.1 GCA_017619815.1 Bacilli bacterium
AAAAAACTCGGTGGTGGAATTATTCCTTCTTACATCATTAACGATGTCAGCAAATACGAAGTCACTGATAAGGTCAATCATTTAGGTTACAAGATTGTTAAACCATTAGAATTCACACAAAGACTCATCCCATACTTCCTAGAAGCATCCGCAAGAATGGCAAAACTTGGTGATGGTTTCTTTGGTGAAAAAGATTACGAACTCATTTATAAATCTGGACTCCGTGATCAAAAGTTAGGTTTCTATAAGACCTGTGATGACATTGAAGACGCTCCATTTGAAATTGGCCGTGTCCATGCCTTTACAAAAGGCTGGCTAGAAAGAGAATGCAACTTCTTACATATGTGTTACAAATATCTTTTAGGCCTTCTAAAAGCGGGTCTCTATGAACGTTTCTACGAAGAAATGAAGATTAACTTCGTTTATAACATGGATCCATATGTCTACGGTAGAAGTCCAATTGAAAACTCTAGCTTTATTGTTCCAACATGTAATCCAAATACGAGAATGCATGGTCAAGGACAATTCGCCAGATTAACTGGCGCGAATGCTGAAATCTTAGATATGTTCTTCATCATGTTCTTAGGCGAAAAAGCATTTTCATTTGAAAACGGTGTCTTAAAGTTCACGCCTTCTCCAAAACTTTCTAAAGAATTCTTTGATGAAAATAATAAAGTCAGTTACCCATTATTCTCCAAATGTATTGTTGCAATCCATAATCCTCAAAGAATTGATTTATATAATCACAATAAATACGTTTACGTTATTGATGGTAAACAATATGATTCTATCCAAGGTCAACTCGCGGAAGACCTTAGAAACGGTAAGATTTCCGCGTTAAGAATGGAGGTAGTAAATGAATAAGAAATTTATTCCTTTATTACTCGTTTCAACCTTCCTTCTTTCAGGCTGCGACATCATTAGTTCCATCTTTGAAGGGAAAGATTTTGTCCCGGAAGAAAAAGATGATAGTGATGACACTCCAAAACCAGAAGCAGTGGAATTCGCGATTACGTCCGCAGGATTTACGGATGCGAATGGTCATTTAAAAGTGAATTATACCTGTAACTATGAATCTCCATTTGACGTTCCAGGACATGAGTTTTCTAAGCTCAACATCACCGGTGTGACGGCTACAGAACTTGACGTTACTCATACTGGATATTTCACATTACTTAGTCCGGTCATTCAATCAACATTAAAGTTTGAGTTCTATGATGCGAATGGAAAGGTATATATCTCATTAAGATATCAAAACGTCTCAATGTTTGATCCTGATGATCCAACTCCTCCAGCGATTGACTATCCTAATGGATATACCACACTTTATTGGTCCGATGAATTTAATGGTAATTCTTTAGATACCTCAAAATGGACCTATGAAATCGGTAATGGTGACTGGGGTTGGGGTAATGGTGAAAGCCAATATTACACAAATAGTAATGACACAGTTAGCGATGGTGTTTTAATTATTACTGGAAGAAGACAAACTGTCGAAGGCTACGATTACACATCCACAAGAATCAAAACACAAAATAAAGTCAAATTTACATATGGTTATGTTGAAGCCAGCATTGCATTACCCGCAGTGAATGGTATGTGGCCAGCGTTCTGGATGATGCCAAATAACTCCGTATACGGAGGATGGCCTCACTCAGGTGAAATCGACATCATGGAAGCTAGAGGAAGAATTCGTTATACATCTAGTAGTGCGATTCACTTCTCTAATAGTAATGGTCATACATATAACACAGATGAAAAGAGCGGACATGACATTACTCAGTTCCATAAATATGCTGTGGAATGGAAACAAGATTCCATCTCTTTCTATGTGGATGATGTGATGTATTTTACAAATAGCAAGTATCAATGGAGCACACAAGGTTCAAATACTGATACCGCCCCATTTGATCAAGATTTCTATATTATTTTAAACTTAGCCATCGGCGGTCAGTTTGATAACTGGACAATGCCTCCAGAAAACTTTACCAGCGCCTCGATGAAAGTGGATTATGTGAGGGTGTTCAAATAATGAAAAGAATTATCGTTTTAGCGTTTGTGACAGCCTTACTTACTGGTTGTACTGGAAATAGAAATAAAATCCCTGATGGATATGAACTCTTCTTTGAAGATGAATTTGAAGGAGACAAATTATCCAACAATTGGTCATATGAAATCGGAAACGGTAATAATGGCTGGGGAAATGGTGAAGTCGAATACTATAAAGAAGAAAACGCCGTCGTCAAAGATGGTGCCTTACATATCGTTGCAAAACGTGAACAAGTCGGTGATTATCAATTCACGTCTGCGAGAATTAAAACTGCGAATCGCGTGAAATTCACATATGGGATTGTGGAAGCTAAGATTTCATTACCTGCGAAACGCGCAATGTGGCCAGCATTCTGGATGATGCCAAATGACTCCGTTTACGGAGGATGGCCTCATTCTGGTGAAATTGACATCATGGAAGCTAATGGTAGAAGTGAATATGGCACAAGCTGTGCGCTTCATTATTCCATGTCAGGTCATACATATGTCACTGGTTATAACAATATGAACACCAGGGAATATCGTTCCTCAATTAGTGAATTCCATGTTTATAAATGTGATTGGCAAGAAGAAAGCATCTCTTTCTATGTCGATGATCGTTTGATTCAAGAATTTCCAAGAAGAGTGTGGTCCACAGATTCAGTTAATAAAGATACAAATCCAAATGCACCGTTTGATCAAGATTTCTATTTATTGCTCAACCTCGCTATAAGTGGAAATTATGTGAATGGTGATATGCCTGAGGCAGATTTTACATCTGCAGAGATGGTCGTGGATTATGTTAGAGTATATACGTACAAAGGAGAATAAGTATGAAAGCTAAGTTATCTAGAGAAGAAAGAAAAGCTCTTGAAAGACAACAAGAACAAGAAGAAAAAATCCTTTCTAAGAAAAGAGAAGTTGTCTATCGAGAAATGATTCAAGCTCAAAGAGCGTCTTTAAAAGAAGAAAAGATCGCTCCCGCAGATGCTTTTATCTCCTTACAACATATCAACAAGATTTATCCAAATCGTGTGCAAGCGGTTTTTGATTTTAACTTAGACATCAAAGAAAGAGAATTCATCGTCTTTGTCGGTCCTTCTGGATGTGGTAAATCCACAACTTTAAGAATGATCGCGGGTTTAGAAGAAATTACCGGTGGTGATTTATATATCGATGGTGAATTTGCGAATGAATTAGAACCAAAAGATAGAGACACCGCGATGGTGTTCCAAAGCTATGCTTTATATCCTCATATGACTGTCTATGACAACATGGCGTTTGGTTTACAAATGAGACATGTTCCAAAAGATGAAATCGAAGAAAGAGTGAATAAAGCCGCAGAAATTTTACAAATTACAGAATATTTAGATAGAAAACCAAAAGCTTTATCCGGTGGTCAATGCCAACGTGTCGCTTTAGGAAGAGCGATTGTGAGAAACGCCAAAGTGTTCTTAATGGATGAACCATTATCTAACTTAGACGCGAAACTCCGTGTTCAAATGAGAAGTGAAATCGTTAAGCTACATAATGAATTAGGCGCAACCACAATTTATGTCACACATGACCAAATCGAAGCTATGACTATGGCGACAAGAATTGTCGTTATGAATAAAGGCTATATCCAACAAATCGGTGCACCTAAGGTGATTTATAATCATCCAGCGAATACATTTGTCGCGGGATTTATCGGCAGCCCAGCGATGAATATCATTGATGGTACATTCTATAGAGACCATATTGATTTAAATGGTGTTGTTTCTATTAAAGTCAGTAAAGATATGCTCGAAGCACACGATAACTTCTACAAAGAAGAAATCGGTAAAGCTAACGCGAGAATTGATGAAATTAGAGAAACTTTACGTCGTTATGAAGAAGGTAAAGTCAGTAAAAAGAATCCTAACCCAACAGTGGATGAATCTTTAATTGAACAAGAACTCGATAGCGATCCAGAAGTTATTACTTTAAGAGGCAATATCGCTCATTATGAAAATTGCTTAAATAGCAAAGAAGGTCATCCAATCTTATTCGGTATTAGACCAGAAGATATCGTGGAAAAGACCAGTGCAGTTCTTTTAAAGAACTCTTCTGATCATATGAAGTTAGAAGTGAACATCGCAGAATTATTAGGTAATGAATACTACGCTCATATCGATTTTGCCGGTAAAGATGTCATCGCAAAAGTGAACGCTGAACTCAATGTCGAAAAAGGACAAGTGTTAGATTTAGTGTTTAATCTTGATAAATATTCATTATTTGATAAAGTCAATGGTGCGAACATCAAACCATTTAAAGAATAATGAAGGAAATTATTAACGAACAATCTATCGTCGATTTAAAGAAAAGTCGAATTAATATCATTGGGAGCATTATCATCTCTTTAGTCGTGGCTATCGGAGGATGTGTTCCTCTTTTCTTACTAGCCAGTAGAGAAACTAGATATTTATTCGCCATGCTTTTAGCATTTATCTGCACAGTTGAAGCGACATTTATTCTATATACAGTAGTGGTTTCTCTTGTTCCACTTAATAACTACATCAAACTTAGTACCGCTTCTTTTGGGGCGACAAA